>JADHMB010000017.1 GCA_016780365.1 Flavobacteriales bacterium | reverse complement strand
TCTTGAAAATATGTCAGATGACATATCACAAGCAAGAGGAATTTCACCATTATAAAAGTTTTTAATCTGCGTGCCGAAAATGGTATTGTTGGAGGTTACATGAAAATAATCAATATTATTCTCTAGAGAATAATTTTTTGGTATGAAATTAAAATTTTTGTCTTCAGAGGAAGCAATTGTAATTGAGCTGCCCATAAAAGAAGCTTCTTTTGCTGCTTTTTTGGCCCATGCACCAGTAACCAAATATCCTCCAGTTTTGTGAGCGCCCATTAAGTTATATGCTGCTGTTAGAAACCCTAAGCTAGCTCCACCCTGTAAAAATAAGACTTCGTAAGTATCAGGAACATTTAAAACTTCTCTTACTAGTTGTCTAGCTTCTTCCATTACAGCTACAAAATCAGCACTTCTGTGAGAAATTTCAATTAGCGAAAGACCAGATTCGTTAAAATTTAAAATACTTTCTGCAGATTTTTCAAAAACTTCGTTGGGAAGAATACAAGGACCTGCACTAAAATTATGGACTTTTGACATATCAAATTTTTAATTGGTAAAATTGTGAAATAAAATCTAGTGAATTGTAGTGTTTAATCTTAATTTATTAACTTTTTTCAAACCGTTATTAACAAATCAATTCTCAAGTTATTTATTGGGGTCATTGAAAGGTCTTTTGAAAACTTTAAGAGATTTAGCATCAAAATCTCTTTTAAAATCCCACTGATTTTCGTTCCATTGAAAAGCATCAAAACTAAGGTCTGTTACATACCAGTCTGCAAATTCTTTTAAATGAGGAGATGGAGGCATTAAGTGGTCAAAAATTAGGTAATCTTGTTTTCTTGCTTGTCTATGTTTTAAAGACATATAAGATTGTTTACTATACTGAAAGATTACTCTTTTTTTAGTTTTACCATTCGGATATTTAAAAATTGGGACTCCAAATTGGATTTTATTTTTTTTACTTATCGTCATGGATTCGATAATCTTTTTATTGGAAAACATATTATTTCCATCCCATCCTAATAGTGTATAGACTGTTTTATTTTTTCTTTCCTTGGGAATAATTGAGTAATATAATGCTCCAAACCAAGAATTTGCATCTAAAGAAGCGTACTCAATTTCAGGAATTTCATTTTTAAAATCATTTAATTTTAGGATAGTAAGATTCTTCATTAATATCCAGCATTCATAATATTGTCTCTGGTTAGATAATTCAATATTCCAATTAAAAATCCTGAAATTACCATCCGGAGATATTTCTGTACTCATAAATTTTGAAAGACTGTCTAGTGGGTAATTGAAGATTTCAGTATTAGAAATAGCTTCTTCCAATACATTTTTAAACTCCTCATTTAATTGCATTGCTTTATCATAGTTTTTCTCAAAATGAACATTTTCAAGCTTACTAATTAATTTCAATTCATAATCCTGAAGAGTTTGTGAGATAAAAGCACTAAAAACTAACAAAAAACAAAAACTAAATTTCCATTTTAACATAAAATAAATTTAATAAAAATGTAGGTACTAGGAAATGTGAAGACTATCCTTTTTTTCTAATAAAGAGGTTCTTTCTTCCACGAAATTTTCATCTGGAATACAACAATCTACTGGGCAGACAGCAGCACACTGTGGTTCGTCATGAAATCCAACACATTCTGTACATTTATCAGTGACAATAAAGTAAACATCCATTTCGACTGGTTCGTTTTCTTTAGTTGCATCTACTTGGACTCCAGAATTTTTTCCAGTGTAATTACCTTTAAGAGAAGTGCCGTCAGAAAACTTCCATTCCGCACCACCTTCATAAATAGCAGTATTTGGACATTCTGGTTCACAAGCACCACAATTAATACATTCGTCTGTTATTTTAATTGCCATTTGGTAATGGTTGTTAATTTTGTACAAATATAACATCTTAATGGTAAAACCTAAAAACGTTTATAAAAAAGCTTCTTTAATTCAATTGGGTAAATTTCTAAGGAGTTTTTTAGATTCTGACTCTTGGCCTGGGTATCATTGTGGAGTAGACCAAAGAGAGTTTGATAATTTCCAATTATCTATAGAAAAAGCACAGTTAAACAATGCTTGGTTTTCTATAAAAATGATTCGTTTTTCTCTTGAGTCTTGGGCAAAAAACTTAAGCGAAGACAATATAGATAAATGGATAAGTAAATACGAAACTCCAAATTCTATAAATAAAAACGTTCTTATAATATGTGCTGGAAATTTGCCATTAGTAGGACTTCATGATATTGTATGCTGTATTTTACTAAACTTAAATTCTCAGGTAAAGCTTTCTAAAAATGACCATATTCTCATTCCAGCAATCTTAAATATTCTTTATTTATTTGATTCTGAACTTCAAGATAGAATTAAGATTTGCGACGAAAAGCCAGATAATTATAACTCTGTAATTGCTACTGGAAGTAACAATAGCAACAGATATTTTGAATATTACTTTGGTAAATTTCCTCATATTTTTAGAAGAAATAGAACATCAATTGCTGTTATTAATCCAAAAATTACAGATGAAGAATTAAAAAGTCTTTCCCATGATATGTTACAGTATTATGGTCTAGGTTGTAGATCTGTAACTAAATTGTATTTACCTGAAAATTTTAGTATTGATAGGATATATAATAGTATTTATGATTACAAAGATTTAATAAATCATAACAAGTACATGAATAACTACGATTACAATCGATCCATTTTTTTATTGGGAAAAAAGTTGTTTTTTGACAATGGATTTTTAATTTTGAAAGAAGACAAATCATTATTTTCACCAATAAGCGTTGTAAATTTTGAATATTACTCTAGCTTACAAACCTTAGAAAAAGAAATAAATAATTTGTCAAATGAAATTCAGTGCAGGGTAGGAGAAGGAGGAATTGAATTAGGAACCGCCCAAAGACCAGAGCTTTGGGATTATGCAGATGGTGTAGATACCATTGATTTTTTAACAAAAATTTAAAAAATGATTAAGGTTTTTAAAGTATTTTAATAAAAAAATAAATATTTATGTCAACATTAACAAAAGAAATTCAAGACAGTATTTCACCAAATAGAGCAGTTGAAATGCTTAAAGAGGGAAATCAAAGATTTTTAGATAAAAATGAACAGGATAGAGATTTACATCTACAAGTTAGCCAGACAAGTAGTGGACAATTTCCTTATGCCGTAGTACTTAGTTGTATAGACTCAAGAGTTCCAGTAGAATTAGTTTTAGACCAGGGTGTTGGAGATATTTTTAGCGCAAGAGTAGCAGGAAACATAATCAACGAAGATATTTTAGGTTCTATTGAATATGCTTGTGGAGTTGCTGGTTCAAAAGCTATTTTAGTTTTAGGACATACAAAATGTGGTGCTGTTACAGCTGCTTGTAAGGATGTAGAGTTAGGTAATATTACTGCTTTATTAAGTAAAGTTAAACCAGCTATTGCCAATATTAAACTAAGAGATGGAGAAGTAGAAGTAGAAGAGGTTACCAAAGCAAATGTGCATCAATCTATTAAAGAAATTAGAGAGAAAAGTTCAATATTAGCGGATTTAGAAACCGAAGGAAAGATTAAGATTGTTGGTGCTGTTTATCATGTTGAAGACGGACGAGTCTCGTACTTATAGTTATATTTCTCCATAACTAATATATTTTTAAATTTTTTGGTTTCAGACTCTTTTACTTTAAAATAAGAGATTATTAGGGTATTTATTCCAAATAAACGGATATTTCATTTTTTGAAATTTCAACATTGATATGTTCCTGAACAGTGGTAGATAGTGTTAAGCCAACCCAATCTGCTTTTATAGGAAAGTTTCGATGTCTTCTATCTACTAAAACAACTGTATTCATTTTCTTAATGTCTTGACTTAGTAAGAATGCCGCTGCATGCATTAAAGTTTTTCCTGAATTTAATACGTCGTCAATTAGAATTATTTTTTTGTTGTTGAATGAAGTTTCCGGATTTAAAACAACTTTACTTTTTAATGGTTGCTTTTTATTTATTTTAAGTTCAATTAGTTTTACTTGAGATATCAAGTTGCTTTTCTCAATTAAGGCTTTTAATTTTTTAGCTAGTAAAAACCCGTTGTTATATATTCCAACAATAAACAATTCTTTTTCGTTATGGTACTCTTCAATGATTTGAAAAGCAATCCTTTCTAACTTTTTATTAACCTGGTCACCATGTAATATTAACGAACTTAATTTTCCCATTTACTAAAATCTTGCCACTAATTTAAGATTTAATCTTCTAGATGTTAAAAAACTAGGAATAGAATATTGTCTTCCACTAACATCTCTTATCCAAGTATAGTTGGTGGTGTTGGATATGTCTAACAAATTAAAGACCTCAAATGCAATCCACATTGACTCAATACCATTTAAAATAGATTTTTCTTTAAATTTTGACTTATCTGTTTCATTGTTAATTAAATCTTTTGAAAATCCAATATCTACTCTTTTATAAAAACTAGATCTTAAGGTATCTGAAAATCTTTGATTTCCTGGTGGTCCATAAGGGAGTCTTGAGCCAACTAAAACATTAATATTTACTTTCATTGTGCTCCACTTAACTTTTTCAGTATCCCAATCGTTTGGCATTTGGTCTTGAAAAAACATAGAAAATGAAAGTCGTTGGTCTGTAGGTCTTGGGATTAGTCCAGGTTCATAACGCGTACTGTCGGCAACATTTTGATCTATAGTATATCCAGGTATAATTTTTTCGCCCTCTTGATTGAAATATTCGTAGTAAAAGTCGTTTTTAATATCTTCTTTGGTTTGTAGCCAACTTAAAGAAGCATAGGATTGAATACCTTCTACAAACTCTCCATTTATTTTTAAATCTATTCCTCTAGCATATCCAGAAGCTAAATTTTCACCATAGTAATTAACCCTTACGTTTTCAATTTCATAGGGGATAATATCTTCTAAAAATTTATAATAAATTTCTGATCCAACTTTGAATTTTCTATCCCACATATTAAAAACTATATCACCACCCGCAACTAAATGAATAGATTTTTGTGCTCTTATCAAAGGATTAAGTTCTCCATTTAAATTTCTTGCAGCTCTGTAAAAAGGAGGTTGGTAATAATATCCTGTCGCCAATCTAAAAGTTATATTTTGTCTTGATATTTTTTGATTTTCAAATTTGTAAAAACCAGGTCGCCATTTGAAATTTATTCTTGGTGAAAGTACTGTCTGGTTGTTATAAGACCAGTAATTTGCTCTAAGACCAACAGTAGCTGTAAAATAATCTTGAGTTGAAAATATTGTATCGATACTACTATTACTATCTTCCTTATAGATAAAATGAATATTTTTTTCTCTATTGAATTTAAATCTATGTTGCACAAACCCTGTAACCCTTGATGATTCAATTTCATTATCTGCTTTAATAAATTTACTTAAATGAAGTTCTTGGTAAGGAATATTAGAAGCATCTTGGTATCCAATACTATCCGCTTCTCTTGGTGTATTGAACCTTGCAGAATCAAGATAGTTCCATTCTTTTATGGTGTTTCTAACTTTTTCACTTTGGACTTTTATTCCCCAAGATGTTTTTTGATTAACTTGGTTGAGATCTCCTGTATGATAGAAGTTGATTACATTAGCTCTAAGTTGATTCCTAGCGTGGTTTAGAAATGCTCCAACGCCTCTATTATAAGCTATATCTCCATATTGATCACTTCCCAAATCTCTCTCTAGTTCGTCAAGTCTATATTCCCCTAGTAAATCAAAATATTCTGTCTCATCGGTATTAAATGTTGAAATAAAATAGTTTAAAGATAAATTCTCTGATTTTTGATGCTTAAGAGCTACTGCTCCCATATAGGTTTTATATTGAGTATTCTCTTGTCCTTCGTAATAGACGGTAAATCTCAAAGCTTCATTAATGTTTCCAAAATTCGTTTGTCTATTTTCTGGCTTCACCGAAAAAAGATTATTTGCAGTTGTTCCAAAAACAGAAAGCTTTAATTTTTCATTGATATTAAAATTAACCAGTCCTTGAACATCCATAAATCTTGGTTGGTATTCTCCTTTGGTATCTAAAGCTCCTAGTAGATATGCGTTGGTTCTGTACCTAAATCCTATATTATAGTTCACCAGAGAGCTTGGTCTATCTCCAAATTGAATTTGGGTGCCAAGAAGACTCGTAGATAGATTAGCTTCAAAAGCTACTAGTTCCTTGTAAGAAATATCTAATACGCTTGACAGCTTATCTCCATATTTCGCATCAAAACCACCTGCGGAAAAAGTTATATTTTCTACCATAGATGGATTTATAAAACTTAGTCCTTCTTGTTGTCCTGATCTAGCTAAAAAAGGTCGATATACTTCTATCCCATTTACATAAATTAGATTTTCATCGAAATTCCCACCTCTCACACTAAAACCACTAGAGAGTTCATTATTCTGCCTTACCCCAAATCCAACAGAAGAAAGTAAGCCTTCTATGTTGCCACTCGGTAATGCAATATTGGATGCATTGATGGTAGGTAGTATTTCTGTTGGAGAACTACCAGGATCTTTATATTCAACATCTAAAGTTTTTAAAACTTTATTTCTCATTTTAATATTTAGAGTTGAGTTTTTTTCAGGATTTATGGTTTTAGTTATTTTTTTGAAATTTACATGGGTTATTTCAATGGTTGTTTTAAAATTACTCAATGAAAGATAGAATAAACCATCTTTATCCGATACTGCACCAGTAGTTTCCTCTATCTCATTATTAAATGCCTTAATATTTGCATTGCCAATAGGGGTTCCATTAATATCTCTGATATTTCCTTTAAGAGTAATTTTTTCTTGTCCAACAACTATTATTGAAATTAATAGACCAAAAAACAATAAATTGTATTTTTTAAAAAGATTCATTTCTTGTTTTTAAAATCTCCTCTTTTCCATGCTTGAATAAATTGTGCCCATGCAATGGGGTTTAATAAACTTATTGGTGCATACTGACCAGCATAATACAGCTTGTTTTGAATTTGCTGTTGTTGCCATTTGAAATTAAGTGCTCCATCCATTGGTGTAAACTGCATTCTTTCATTAAGTTTTTCTCTTGCAAGATTATTCATAGCTCTTTTATAATCGTCATTGGGTATCTCGGTTTCAACAAATGCTTTTGCAAATTGTTCTTTTGAAGGCCAAGGATATATAACGACAGTGTTTAGCATTATAGTATCTTGATACATTATATGAATTAATGAGTATTTATTAGTAGTAAGAGTATCAGGGATAGAAAAGCTAGATTTTTTATAGCCTATGCTACTAAATATTATTGTATCTCCCTTTTTAGCTACAAAAGAAAAATATCCAAAATAATCTGAAATAGTACCACGTTTTGTTTGGTGGTCTATTATGCTACAATAAGGTACGGGCTGTAAACTATCTTCTGCAATAACAACACCGCTGAATTGTATATAATCTTCATCGTTTTGGGCTAACGAATTAATTATTAAGCCAAAGAAAAAAAGATTTACTAGGGATATTTTTAAAACTATTTTAATTTTTTTAAGTGTTAAATTTTATAAACTAAAAATTAAGATTCCCGTAACTATTCCAGCTGAAATAGTGAGAATATTTTTAATTTTTCCTTTAGAGTTATGATGGTCTTCAAATATTAATAAAGTAGTGATATGCAGGAGCATTCCACAAGAAATAGCTAATAAGTTCAAAGAAAATCCTTTAAAAAAATCAATATTAACTATAAGCTCTCCAACAATTCCTCCCAAGGGACTAGATGCTGCAAATAAGAAAAGAAAAACAAACTTTTTTAAATAACTTGAATTTATACTATTTAAAAAAATAATCAATACTGCAGCAATTGGTAATTTATGAATAAGAATTGTTGATAGGTATATAGAAGAAAAGGAGCTATTAATATTGGTAATTGTATGCTGGTGAACGGAGGATTCAAATGTATTAATTGGCATTCCTTCAATGAACGAATGAATCGCTAGACCAATGAAAATAACGATTAATTCTTTGTTAGAAATTTCCCCATGAAGGTGCACATGCCCATGTTCAATTCCTTTGGAAAGAAGTTCAAGAAGAATTTGAATAATAAACCCCGCCAACAAATAATAACCAAGTTCATGATTGTGAGATGAAAATAGTTCTGGCAAAACATGAGTGCATAATAGTGTCAAAACCAAAGCCACACTAAAAGAAATTATTACAGGCTTAAATTTTTTAATTTTTTTATAAAGAAGCTCTGTTAAAACCCCAACTATCAAAACACTAAAAAATAAAATTTCAATCATTAGCTAATTTTTTTGGCACATAAAATTAATCTACTGCTATTTGGATCGTATGGATTCATTTGATAATCCCCATAACTTGAGATAATTTCAAATCCTGAAATTTCAAACAGTTTTTTAAAATCTTGAATTTTGAAGAGTTGTACTTTTTCCTGAAAATTATACGTAGCTTCTCCATCTTTAATTTCAATCTTTTTAATTACATAATCGCCAATTATCTCTTTGTGGATGTTAAACCTAATCCCGTTTATATTTTTCGTTTCTTTTAATCCGTTAATGGTCCTTTTTATTTGTTCTGAATTTAAAAAATCAATAAAAAGTAATCCATTTTTGTTAAGGTGATTATAACAAGATTTTAAGACTTTTATATTGTCTTCATTTTTTTTGAAATATCCAAAACTTGTAAATAGATTAAATATGTATTCATATTTAATTTTTGTGTCAAAATTTCTCATGTCGGAAATGAAAAATTTTAGATTTTCTTTCTCATTCTCATTAGCTATTGAAATATTTTCCGATGAAATATCTATCCCATGTACTAATTTAAAATGATTACTTAAACTTATTGAATGTCTTCCATTTCCACATCCAAGATCTAAAACTGAGTTGTTGGATTTTAAAGATAAAGTAGAAATAATAGTTTGTATAAAATTACTTGCTTCATTTTTATTTCTTGATTTATAAAGTATGTGGTAGTACTTGGAATTAAACCAATTGATAAACCAATCGTCTCTGTTAATCATTACATTCTCTAATTACAAATGTAAATCTAACATATAATTTATTTTCAAAAGCTTTTTTTGGGCTATACATTCAACAATTTATTATATTTGACTAAAGAATATGGCTACTACAACATTTGATTTATATAATTTAATGGAACGTGATAAAGTTCTATTGGCATTTAAGGGTACAGTTACTTCTGATTTATTGTCCTCAGTATTTCAAATTATGGAATCTAAAATGGAAGATTTAAATGATTCCCCAGCCACCAAAAAAAAGGTTTTTAATGTTTTGGTTGAATGCCTCCAAAACTTATACCATCATATAGATGATTTTGACAACGATAATGCAATTTTTGAAACCTCAAAAGGAGATAAAAAATCAGCTATATTTAGTATAAGTAGACACGATGACTACTATAACATTGTAACTGGAAACTTTATTTATCCTAAAAATGTAGATGAAATAACCTCAAAAATAACTCACATTAATTCTCTTGATAGAGACCAGCTTAAAGCTTATTATAAAGAAATTTTGGGAAACGGTAAATTAAGCGAAAAAGGTGGTGGTGGATTAGGATTAATTGACATTGCTAAAAAATCTAGAAATAAATTAGGTTATAGTTTCAAAGAGATAGACAAAGATTATTCTTTTTTCACGTTAATAGTTAAAATTTTAAAAAAATAGATATGGAAGATTTAAAACACGAAGGTTCTGCAAAAACACCTGTAGTAGAGTTCAGTTCTAACGGTGAATTATTGCTCAAAGGCAGATCAATTCCTGAAAACTCAATTGAGTTTTACAAACCTTTAATAGAATGGTTAGAGTCTTATTCTGAATCTCCAAACAGTACAACTGTTTTAAGTGTTCAGTTAGAATATTTTAATACAAGTTCTTCAAAATGTATTTTAGATGTCTTTAAAAAACTTGAATCAGTTTCTGGAAGTGAAATTACTGTTAAATGGCATTATGAAGAAGATGATGAAGATATGTTAGAGGCGGGTGAAGATTACGAAGCTATTATTGATTTACCCTTCGAGATGATTGAAGTCGAAGAGATATAATCTTTAAAATTATTTAATATTAAAGCTGTCTCCTTGGACAGCTTTTTTTTTACCCTATGAAAAAAACCATAATTACATTAGATGGTCATTCTGGTTGTGGAAAGAGTACTTTGGCTAAATTACTTGCCAAAGAATTAAATTTTCTCTATATAGACACTGGTGCTATGTACAGAGCAATTTCTTTATTTTTTTTAGAATCCAAACAAATTCTTAAAAACGGAAAATTAAATTCAGATTTTAAAAACACATTAGACTCGGTGAATATTGACTTTTCAAAACCAAATGAAAATGGAGAAAGTTGGGTAAGATTAAACGGAGAAATTGTTGAGGATAAAATAAGGAATATAGAAATTTCTAATTTGGTTAGCGAGATAAGTAAAAACGCTTTAGTTAGGAACAAAATGGTTTTAATACAACAATCTTATTCTGCCATAAGCAATCTTATAATGGACGGTAGAGATATTGGTTCTGTAGTTTTCCCTGATGCAGACATTAAATTTTGGGTTACCGCATCCGCAGAAAAAAGAGCATATAGAAGATGGTTAGAATACAAACAAAAAGGTAAAAATATTTCCATTCAACAGGTTACTCAAAACATTAACTTTCGGGACGAAAATGACCAAAACAGAAAAGTTAGTCCATTAATAAAACCTATAAATTCAATAATTATAGACAGTACAGACATGAATATAGAACAGACATTTAATTTTGCATTAACCCATATTCAAAACTATCTCAAAAAATAAATTGGAAAGAATCTTATTTGAAATAGCTTATAATGGAGCCAATTACCATGGTTGGCAAAAGCAAGACAACGCTTCATCAGTTCAAGAAACAATAGAAAAAAATTTATCTATTTTACTTAAATCCAAAATCAATATTGTAGGATGTGGTAGAACAGACACTGGTGTTCATGCAGAACAGTATTTTTTTCATGTAGATATTTCTAAAGACCAAGATTTTGATTCTCTTTTAAACAGACTAAACTTAATGCTTCCCCAAGAAATATTAATCAAAAGCTACGAAATTAAAAATCCAGATTTTCATGCGAGATTTAGTGCTATAAGTAGAACTTATGAATATAGAATATCTCAAAAAAAAGAACCTTTTTTAAATACTATGTTTAACCATATAAGTCATAATATAGATATTGATTTAATGAATGAGTCGTGTAATAAATTAATCGGTTTTAATGACTTCACATCCTTTAGTAAAGTACATACCGAAGTAAACAATTTTAATTGTCATGTATATGAAGCATTTTGGACAAAAAAAAACCACCAGATTATTTTCACAATAAAAGCCAATAGATTTTTAAGAAATATGGTTCGTGCTGTTGTAGGAACTATGTTACTTGTCGGTAGAAATAAAATTTCTGTACAAGATTTTTGTGATATTATTGCATCTAAAAGCAGATCTTCTGCGGGTCCTTCTGTAAAAGCCAAAGGATTATTTTTAACGAAAGTTAATTACAACAACAATGGGTAACAATCCTAAAAAAAATTGGGATTCTAAACTGTTTAGAAGAATTATTGGAGTTTCAAAACCTCATATTCATTTATTAATTTATGGTCTGTTTCTAACTTTTTCTCTTGCTTTTCTTTCTCCTTTGAGGCCCTATATTATAGGTAAGCTAGTTGGAGAATATGTGAGATTATCCGACGAAGAATCTTTGTTTTACGGAGCATTATTGGTGGTAGCAATTTTAATTGTAGAATCTTTAATGTTAATAGCAGTTTCTTATCTGTCTAGTGATCTTGGCCAAAGAGTAGTTAAGGACCTAAGAGATCAGTTGTTTAGACACATTACCAAACTTAAGCTTAGATATTTTGATCAAAAACCGATAGGAATGTTGGTTACCAGATCGGTTAGTGATATGGAAACAATTGCTGAAATATTTTCCCAAGGGATTTTAGTAATAGCTGGTGATTTGCTCAAATTGACTGGTGTACTTTGTTTCATGTTTTATATCAATTGGAAACTAACTTTAATTGTCTTAATTCCAATCCCTATTCTCTTAATAAGTACTAGGATTTTTAAGAATGCAATTAAAACCTCTTTTCAGGAAGTTAGAAAGCAAATATCTGGACTTAATTCTTTTGTTCAAGAACATATTACAGGGATGAATATTGTTCAAATATTTAGTAGGGAAGGTGTGGAGGCTCGAAAATTTAGCAAGATAAATTCTGCACACAAAAAAGCCCATATAAAAGGAATTATGGCCTATTCAATATTTTTTCCAGTAGTGGAAATATTAAGTGCAACTTCTGTTGCTTTATTGGTCTTATTTTGTATTTGGTCCATTTCCTATGGAGGAGTAGATTATGGTACTGTTACTACTGAAATGATGTCGTTTGTACTTTATGTAAATATGCTTTTTAGACCAATTAGAATGTTGGCAGATAGATTTAATACTCTCCAAATGGGAATGGTAGGTTCTGCTAGAGTTTTTGAGCTCTTAGACACGAAAGAATATATTTTTCAAAATGACCATTTAAAGCCTGAAAGTTTCAATGGAAATATAAAATTTAATAATGTTCATTTTTCTTACGATGACAAAGCATCTGTATTTAAGGGTCTAACTTTTGAAGTTAATGCAGGAGAGACAGTTGCTATTGTCGGTCCAACTGGAGCTGGTAAAACCTCCTTAATTAATTTAATTTCTAGATATTATGAATTTCAAAAAGGAACTATTCTATTGGATGATTATAATATTCGAAATTTAGATTTAGATGTTCTAAGATCTAAAATTGCAGTTGTCTTACAAGATGTTTTTCTTTACAATACTTCAATTTTAGAAAACATTACTATAGGAAATAGAAATATTTCAAGAGAGCAAGTAATAGAGTCAGCTAAAAAAGTTGGAGTTCATGAGTTTATAATGCAGTTGCCTAAAGGGTACGATTTCGAGGTTAAAGAAAGAGGAGGGTTATTATCTTCTGGGCAAAGACAAATTATTGCGTTTATAAGAGCCTATGTTTATCAACCACAGCTACTTATTTTAGATGAGGCTACATCTTCTATAGATTCTTTGTCTGAAGAATTTATTCAGAACGCAACTGAAGAAATTACAAAGTCTAGAACTTCCATTATAATCGCTCATAGATTATCTACTATTCAAAATGCCGATTGTATTTTTGTAATGGACCAAGGACAAATTGTAGAACAGGGAAAACATAGAGAGCTATTGAAAAAAAAGGGCAAATATTTTGAACTTTATAAAAACCAATTCATACATCAGAATAGGGAAATAATTTAAATGTATTCTTTCAGGTGATCTTTGGTAGGGGACAAGACCTTGCTTTTAACAAAGCTTTCTGGACTGCCTTCAAAAACTAAAGTTCCTCCTTTATCACCTCCTTCTGGACCTAAATCTACTATCCAATCTGCAGACTTAATGATGTCCATATGGTGTTCAATAATTACAACATGGTGTCCCATCTCTACCAAATCCTGTAGTGCTTTTATTAGTTTTTTAACATCGTGAAAATGCAATCCAGTAGTTGGTTCATCAAAAATAAAAAGCTTTTTCTGTTTGGATTTATTATGGCTAAGGAAGGAAGCTAGTTTTATTCTTTGTGCTTCGCCACCACTAAGAGTATTGGAAGCTTGTCCTAGCTGAACATATTCAAGTCCAACTTCGGAAAGAGCAAATATTTTGGCTTTAATCTTTTTACATAGCGTATTGTCTTCATTAAAAAAATCAAGACTTTCTTCAACTGTCATTTCTAATACTTGAGAAATATTTTTCCCCTTAAATTTAACTTCTAGAACTTCTTCTTTGAACCTTTTACCATCACACTCATCGCATTTCAAATGAACATCTGCCATGAATTGCATGGAGATTGTTAATTGTCCTTCACCTTGACACTTTTCACATCTTCCACCATCGACATTAAAGCTAAAATAACCTGGTTTAAAACCTTTTGCTTTGGCATGCTTTTCACTTGCGAAAAGTTGTCTTATATCGTCATAGCCTTTGGTATAGGTTATAGGATTTGATCTTGAACTCTTGCCAATAGGATTTTGATTTATATACTCCACTCCACTTACTAAATCAAAATTCATTTTTATATCATTACAGTGGCTTGCTTTGACCAATCCAGTCAAGAAAAATCTTTCCAAAAAAGTATGAAGTATTTTTCCAATTAAGGTAGATTTACCACTTCCACTTACACCAGTTACAACACAAATTTGATTCAATGGTATTTTAACCGTTATATTTTGCAAATTGTGTAAATAGGCCTGTTCAATAATTATAAAATCCTTTGGTTTTCTTCTTACTTTTGGAACTTCTATCTTGTATTGACCAGTAAGATATTTCGCTGTTAAACTTTTAGTAGCTTTTACTAATTCGCTATGATTTCCCTTGAAAACTACTTCTCCGCCGTGTCTTCCTGCATAAGGTCCAATATCAATAATCATATCTGCAGATTTCATCATTTCTTCATCGTGTTCAACAACAATTACAGAATTTCCAACGTCTCTTAATTTTTTTAGAACTTCAATCAATCTAAGACTATCTCTTGGATGTAATCCAATAGATGGTTCATCTAAAATATACATAGAACCAACTAATGAACTTCCAATAGAAGTTGCTAGATTTATTCTTTGAGATTCTCCACCTGAAAGGGTATTAGAAGCTCTTTCCATGGTTAAATAGCCAAGACCTACATCTTTCAGATAGCTAAGTCTAGAATTTATTTCATCAATAATTCTTTTGGCAATTTTTTGATCCTCAGAATTCAATTTTAGAGCTTTAAAAAATAGTGTAGCATCACTAATAGCCATTCTATTTATCTCACTAATTGACTTGTTATTTATTTTTACATAATCTGCATCTGCTCTCAACCTGCTTCCATTGCAGGAATTACATTTGGTTTTCCCTCTATATCTTGAGAGCATTACTCTATACTGTATTTTATATGCATTTTTCTCCAAAAAATTAAAAAACGCATGAATGCCTTGAAAGTAACTATTCCCATTCCATAGTAATTCGAGATTTTCCTTAGATAAATTTCTAATAGATTCATGAACTGGAAAGTCGAAATAATGGGCATTATTAATAAGTTCAGCCTTCCAAACACTCATTTTTTCACCTTTCCAACAAACTATGGCATCTTCATAAACACTTAAATTAGGATTGGGAATTACCAAATCAGAGTCTATCCCAGTAACTTTTCCAAATCCTTCACATTTCTTACATGCTCCAAAAGGACTATTAAATGAGAAAAAGTCTAAGCTAGGTTCTTCAAATAAAATTTCATCTTTTAGAAAAAGGTTATTGAATTTCTTAATTGTTGGTTTTTTGCCATTAAATGAAATTATATTACATTTTCCTTTGCCTTCGTGAAACCCAAGTTCAAGAGATTCCAATATTCTAGATTGATTTTCAGGGCTATTGTCATTGGTTATTCTATCTACAATTAGATCTAAATTTTCAGGTTCATACCCCGTTTCTAAGGCAATTGCTTTTCCATTTTTCCATAATTTAGAATAGCCCTGTTGAATATAGATTTGTATTTGCTCATCCGATGTTCTTCCCTTGGGGATATTCAATGGACATGAAATCATAAGTTTAGAATCTTCAGGAAGTCCAAGAACATAATCTAAAACATCTTCAGGATTATCTTTTGTTACTATCTGGTTGCTAACAGGAGAATATGTTTTTCCTATTCTAGCATATAAAAGTTTTAAATAGTCATAAATTTCAGTAGTAGTTCCAACAGTACTTCTTGTATTGAAGGAATTAACTTTTTGTTCGATAGCAATTGCAGGTGAAATTCCTTTAATATCGTCAATATCTGGCTTTTCAATTCTTCCTAAAAACAATCTTGCATAAGAGCTAAGACTTTCTATATATCTTCTATGGCCTTCTGCATAAAGAGTGTCAAATGCTAGTGAAGATTTTCCCGATCCAGAAACACCAGTTAAAACAGTTAATTTGTTTCTAGGAATAGACACACTAATATTCTTTAAGTTGTGCACTCTAGCACCAATAATCTCAATATTTTTATAAATTTTAACTCCCATCTATGTCCGAAACAATTTGCAAAAATAATAGAATTGTTTTCAGTTAATCAATTTGTTTCCTATATTTGAACTTTAATCTTAAAAATCACTGCCTATATAACCATTCTACTTTAATAATTTATTTTTTAATAATTAAACGTAGAATTATGTACGCAAATGAAAGTGATGAAATCCTAGTAAATAAGTTTCGTTCAGGTGACAATAAAAGTTTCGATGCAATTCTTTTGAAATACCAACAAAGAGTATTTTCATATATTTTTAAGATGGTTAAAGATCAAGATTTGACCAATGATATTTTTCAAGAAGTTTTCATTAAAGTGATTACAAGCTTAAAGAAAGACCACTACAATCACGAAGGAAAACTACTATCTTGGATATTAAGAATTGCCCATAACCAAGTAATTGACCATTTTAGAAAGGATTCAAAAATGCCTATCGCTGGACGCTCTCCAAGTCTTAAAGATGATTTTAATATTTTTGATTTACTAGACTTAAAAGAAGACTCCATCGAAGATATTATGGTTAGTAAACAAATAATGGAAGATGTAAGATTATTGGTAGATGAATTACCAGAAGAACAAATGGAAGTTGTGAGAATGCGTTATTTTCTTCAAATGAGCTTTAAAGATATTGCAGATAATACTGGAGTAAGTATCAATACATCTTTAGGTAGAATGAGGTATGCTCTTATAAATCTTAGAAAATTAATTGAGGACAAAAAATTAATTTTAACCAACTCGTAAAACATACAATATTTTTTTTTTTGTATCGTTAGCAATCTATATAAATTTAGAAAAGCCTATGGTATGAAAACTACAAAACCCCTTTACAACAAAAAAGTAACAGAGCCGTCTGATGAAACGATAATGAATATAAAGTCGTTTGCAAGAAATTATGTTACTTGTTATTCAAGCAGTCTTAAAAGAAATATTGATTGGGTGAAAAATTAGTTATTTAAAATATTCTGAAACCAAGAGTTCCTTTGTTTTATGTTTCCAGGAATAAAATCCTTCCCCTGATTTTACACCTAATTTGCCAGCCGTAACCATGTTTACAAGTAACGGACAGGGAGCATATTTGTCAGTCCCAAATCCTTGCTGAAGAACTTTTAGAATTGCAAGACATACATCTAGACCAATAAAATCTGCTAATTGCAATGGTCCCATTGGATGTGCCATACCAAGCTTCATAACAGTATCTATTTCTTCAACTCCAGCCACGCCTTCGTGTAAAGTAATAATTGCTTCATTGATCATTGGTATTAAAATTTTATTGGCTACAAATCCAGGAAAATCGTTTACTTCAACTGGAGACTTCCCAATTTTTTTCGAAAGCTTCATAATAGTCTCCAATGTTTGAGTAGATGTAGAATAGCCCTTAATTATTTCAATCAGTTTCATTATTGGAACAGGATTCATGAAATGCATTCCAATTACTTTGTCTGCTCTAGAAGTATTTGCCGCTATTTTAGTAATAGATATTGAGGAGGTATTAGTGGATAAAATACATTCTTTAGGGCTGTGTAAATCAATTTCCTTGAATATAGAAAGTTTTATATCTAAGTTTTCTGTTGCTGCTTCAATAACTAATTCGGCATTTTCAACACCACTTTTAATTTCTGAAATAGTAGTTAAATTATTCAAAGTAATTTTTTTCTGCAGCTCGGTAATCTTCTCTTTGGCAACCATTCTGTCTAAATTCCTAGAAATTGTTTTAACTGCTTTTTCTAATGCTTCTTGAGAAACATCTATTAAATTAACTTGGTAGCCATTTTGAGCAAAAACGTGAGCTATTCCATTGCCCATTGTTCCAGCACCTATTACAGAAATATTTTTCATCTTTTTATTTTTACTAAATATACTTACTATTGGGTTATTTCCCAGATCCTTTTAACATTATTATTATTGTGTAAAATAGAATTTTTACATCTAAAACTAGGGACATATTTTCTACATAGAGTAAGTCAAACTTTAATCTAGCAATCATTTCATCTACATTTTCTGCATAACCGTATTTAACTTGTCCCCAGCTAGTGATTCCAGGTTTGACATTGCTAATATGTTTGTAGTGAGGGGCTTTTTTGATTATTTCGTCAATATAAAACTGTCTTTCAGGTCTTGGGCCTACCAACGACATGTCTCCTTTAATTACATTGAAAAACTGGGGAGTTTCGTCTAGTCTGGTTTTTCTCATGAATCTTCCAATAGGGGTAATTCTCGGATCATTTTGACTTGATAGCTGTGGCCCATTTTTCTCTGATTCTAAAAACATAGACCTAAATTTAAATATTTCAAAAGGTTTGTTTCCTAATCCAATTCTCTGCTGTTTAAAAATCACCCCCCCTTTAGAACCAAACTTTATTAGAATAGCTAAAACAATAAAAACAGGAATTAATAAAACAATTGCAATTATAGAAATTAAAAGATCTAGGATTCTTTTAATTGTTTTTTGCCATGAGGGCATTATCTCGGGATTAACCGAAATTAGAAGGGCTCCAAAAATTGAATTCATTTTTACAGATCCAGTTAGAATACTGTACATGTCGGCAATTACTTTTATCTCTACTTTTAGATTTGCTAAATCATTTATTATCTGGTTTGTTTTTTGTAAATCATCAGATTCTGTAGCTATTATTACCTCTTCTATTTCAAAATCTTCTATAATTTTATTGATTTGATGATAATCTCCTAATTTTTTAAGACCAGTTTCACCAACAAGGTCTTTGCTATTTGGAGTAGATACGTAGCCTATAAAAAAATGCCCAGTTCCTTTTTTTAAATTGTTGATTTCATTGAAAATATCTTTTGCTTTTTTTTCACTTCCAATTAAAATGGTGTTAAAGCCAATTTTTTTTTGGTGGATACTACTTACAGTTTTTGTGGTTAGTAATATTCTTGGTGTGAATGTTAGAAAAACATGCAAAACAATTAATGCAGTTATTAAGCTGTAATAGTCTTGATAAGAGTTTATTTTATCGTCTAACAAAAAAGTAAAGAAAATAAAAATAATTCCTATAAACGATTGGGATAATGTTTGGGTGATTTCTTTAATACGGTATTTTTTATAAACATTTTTATAATTTCCAAATGCAGAATAAACCAAAATCCAAAATATGGATATTAATAAGGTGCTAATAACTAACTTGTGGTTTATTTCAAACGGATAATTTTCAATGTAAGTTTTTCTATAATAGTTAAATAACAGCCAGCTAGTAGCAGAGGATAGAAAGTCTGAGAAGAAATAAAAAATCCAAAAGTATTTCTTTCTCATTGACGGAATATTACTTTAAAATTATCTAATAGAATCTTAATGTCATTTTCAGAATTCTCATTAGTAGCAGAAATAAATAAATCAAATTCTGTGGCGCTGGTAAAGAAATTAGTAGCATCAGGAATGTATAAATAGGTTTTGTTCCAAGAAACTTCATTTTCATAGGTGGGTACAAGAGTGATTAAAGGAAACTTTTGATAGCTAGGAACACTTGCATCTTTGTGCAATATGCCAATGGTGAATGGGTAGTTATTTGCATAATTCATTTCTATATAAGCTGGAATATTCAAATTTTTAGGAAAAGAATTAAAATCTAACTCATTGGTTCTTACTTCACAATAATAATCTGCACTGTCCATAGAAATTATTCCAGCATCGCCCTCAAAAAGTTCGTTTAGAGGGGACTCAATAATATTAATATCTACTTGGGAGGTGGTATGGCTTTCAAATTTATGTTGGGGATCTTCAAAGTCTTCAATCCAAAAATACAGCTGTTCCTCATATTTTGTTGTGGGTTGTAACAGTAGTATACTATCAGGAATTAAATTAATAGTAGTATCAAATTGGGTGTAGAAAGGGTATTTTTTTCTGTCTGCAGATATTCCATTTCTTTTAATTCCGGGGTAAATAGACAACTCTTGGATTCCTTCGTAGTGCAGAGGAATTGTAGCAGGTAACTCGTAAGCGCCTTCTAAATTTCCATTTAAATAAATCCAAGCATCGGTTATTTTTTCGCTGCTGGTTCCTTGGTTATTGTTAGAGATTGAAAACTGAAAATCATCTATTTGGATAAAAGATGGTGCTTTTTCTGGTCTGTCAATTATTTGACAACTGAAATTAAATACAAGTAGAATAATGAAAAAGCGTTTCATAAAAATAAAACGCGAAAATAAGATTAATTATTATAAAAATTGCCAATCAATTCTGTGCCATGGTTATTTGTTCCATAATATCTATGGTAAGCTTCAAAGCCATTTTTGCAGATTCTAAATCTACAGTAGGGTTTATATTGGTTGCAATGGAATTGATAAATGATTTCAATTCTTCTTCAATAGGGTTGATTCCACTATTGTTTTGTGTTTGAATCATAACACTTTCTTCTGGAATAGTTTTGGTATTTTGAAAAGACGAATTTTCCTTTGGGATTTTATTGGAATCCAGTCTAATATATTCGTGTGATCTATTTAAAAAATCTACCGATACATAGGCATTTTTTTGAAAAAATCTAGATTTTCTAACATTGTTTAGCGACATTCTACTAGAAGTAATGTTGGCAACACATCCGTTTATAAACTCTATTCTTGCATTTGCAATATCTGGTGTACTACTTAAAACGCTTACTCCACTTGCATTTATAGATTTCACTGGCGATTTTACCACATGTAGTACAATGTCTAAATCGTGAATCATTAAATCGTGAATTACAGAAACATCGGTTCCTCTAGAATTAAATTGAGCCAAACGATGCACTTCAATAAATCTTGGTTGGTGAATTAATTTACTTGCTTCCGTGAAAGCAGGGTTAAATCTCTCAACATGTCCCACTTGTACTTTTTTGCCTGTTATTTGCGCAATTTTAATAAGCTTTCTAACTTCATCTAGGGTATGGGTTACTGGTTTTTCAATAAAGACGTGTTTGTCTTGTTTTAAAGCCTCTTTAGCACAAGTATAATGAGATAAAGTAGGGGTAACTATATCAATAATATCTGAATTTTCTATTAGTTCTTGATAGGTTTCAAAAGATTTAATACCCAGCTCTGAATTAATATTTTTTCTAACTAATGGATCGCTATCATAGAATCCAATTAAATTAACAAATGAAGCGTTTTTAAGAATTTTTAAATGAATTTTTCCTAAATGACCAGCACCTACAACTCCGATTTTAAACATATGATAAAATTATAAAAAATGAATTTATAAATAAGATTGTTTATTTAAAACGTTAATTATTAACATTTATTGTTGGCAAAAATTTAGCATCTACTACTTTTATTATCAATTAAGAACTTTCTTTTGTAATTAAATGAAGGATACTAAGTATAAAGGGTTGTGTGCAAAATTAGTTGCTCATCTTAAAGAGAAAGGGATTAAGGACCAAAAGGTATTAAATGCAATAAACTCAACTCCAAGACATCTCTTATTTGATTTAGTGTTTAGAGATAAATTTGCTTACCAAGATATAGCTTTTCCAATTGGGGAAAACCAAACCATAAGCCAGCCTTATACAGTGGCTTTTCAATCGGAACTGCTCCATGTTAAACGAGGAGATAAAATTTTAGAAATAGGAACTGGTTCTGGTTACCAAACAGCAGTTTTATGCGAGCTAGGAGCTAAAGTGTTTTCTATAGAAAGACACAAGTCTCTTTTTCAAAGTGCAAAGTTGTTTTTAACTCAAAATAACTATAGAGCTCAATTATTTTTTGGAGATGGATTTTTAGGCAAAAAAGTATTTGCTCCTTTTGATAGTATTATTGTGACATGTGGAGCTCCTTATGTTCCTGAAGAGTTAAAAGACCAACTTAAAGTGGGTGGCAGATTGGTAATTCCAGTTGGTCAAGGGGATGTGCAACAAATGATGTTAATTCAGCGTTTAAGTGATTCGGATTACAAAGAAACTATATATGGGGAATTTAAATTTGTCCCAATGCTAAAAAATATAAATAACTAGAAATCAGTATAATAAATTAAATCAATTAAACTAATGGTACATAATAATAGAATTCTTTTAATGGTGTTGCCAACACTTTTCTTAATTTTTTGCAATAACTCTTTTTTTGCTCAGGACTCTTTAGCAAAGACTAAAAAAACAATATCGGTTGAGGGTCAAATTTATCCTTCATTAAATACGGATGTTTACTCCCCAAATATTAAATTTAGATTAAATCTGAATAATTCATCTGCCTTAAGAATTAATGCAGATATTAATAGAGCAGTGGATTATAAAGAAATTCTAGAATTAGGTGGCGATGGGGTAGGTTCAGTGGAAAAAATAAATTCTATGTATGAATTTTCCTTAGGTTATGAAAAGCAGAAAAGATTGAAAAAATCTTTGGTTTATTTAGGGCTAGAGGGAATATTGGGAATTGGGAAAAACGATGAGTATGGCTCTAGAACAGACTCCGTTTCATTTGTTTCTTCTCTAAATTACAATTACAAACGACCAATTCAAAATTTGGGATTAAGAGTTTTTTTTGGTGGAGAATATTATGTGAAATCCAATATCTATATTGGAACTGAATTTGGTTTTTTGATTTCAAAAACTACTTATAAAAATGGAACCTATCAAGTCTTAAATGAGGCTTCTGTAACTTCTGCTGATGTCACTGAAAATATTCCAAAAACTTCACAGTCTGAAATGCTTTTTTCAGGGCTAGGAGTGGTAAGAGTAGGTTTTGTCTTTAAATAAATGCTTATTTCGAGGAAGTTGTTAAGATATTAAATTATATTTGCAGCCGATTTAACATCACAATAACTTAAATAGTGTTGACATGTATATTGATTCAAAAAAGAAAAAAGATATTTTTAAGAAGTTCGGTAAGGGGGAGTCTGACACCGGATCTGCAGAAGGACAAATTGCTTTGTTCTCTCATAGAATTAAACATTTAACTGATCATCTTAAGTCTAATAAAAAAGACTTTAACACACAGAGGTCTTTAATTAGATTGGTTGGTAAAAGAAGAAACCAATTAGATTATTTAAAAAATAAAGATATCGAAAGATACAGAGTCATTATCAAAAAATTGGATATTAGAAGGTAATAGGCTTTGAACAAACGTATTGGAGGGGACTATTGCGCTAGCGTGATGGTCCTTTTTTATAAAATTAAAATAGAAAAATGAATATAATAAATGAAAAAATAAGTCTTCCAAATGGAAAAGAGATTTCCATAGAAACAGGAAAGTTGGCCAAACAAGCCGACGGATCTGTAGTGGTAAGAATGGGAGACACAATGATATTGGCAACAGCTGTTGCTAATGTAGATGTAAGAGATGGTGTAGATTTTATGCCACTTACAGTAGATTACAGAGAGAAATTTGCATCAACAGGTAAATTTCCAGGTGGCTTCCTTAAACGAGAAGCTAGACCATCGGATGAAGAAATATTAACTATGAGGTTAGTAGATAGAGCCTTAAGACCACTTTTCCCAGATGATTACCATGCTGAAACTCAGGTAATGATGCAGTTGATGTCATCAGATAAAGAAAATATGCCAGATGCACTCGCTTGTTTGGCTGCATCTGCTTGTTTGGCGGTTTCAGATATTCCATTTAATGGACCAGTTTCGGAGGTAAGAGTTGCTAGAATTGATGGTGAGTTTTCTATCAATCCAACTTTTGAGGAAATGAAAAGTGCAGATATGGATATGATGATTGCTGGAACATTGGACAGTATTGTAATGGTAGAAGGGGAGATGAACGAAGTTTCTGAGGCAGAGATGCTAGATGCGATAAAGGCAGCACATGTTGTTATAAAAGAGCAGTGCCAGTTGCAGTTGGATATTGCTTCTAAAGTTGCTAAAGCAAATCCAAAAAGAGAATACTCTCATGAAACCCATAACGATGAATTAAGAAAAAGAATTCACGATTTTGCTTACCAGAGGTGTTACGATGTAGCGAAGCAAGGGTTGGCAGATAAGCATAAAAGAGCAGAGTTATTTGGAGAAATAAAAGAAGATTTTAAATCCTCAATGTCTGAAGAAGATATGGAAGAACTAGGATTTTTGGTTGGTCCATATTTTAAAGCTGCACAAAAAGAAGCAGTAAGAAGAGTAGTATTAGATGAAAAAATAAGATTGGACGGAAGAAAGACCACAGAAATTAGACCTATCTCATCTGAAGCTGGATATTTGCCAGGATTTGTACACGGTTCTGCTTTGTTTACAAGAGGAGAAACACAGTCGCTTACTACTTTAACTTTAGGTAGCACATTAGATGTTCAAAGAAAAGATGGCGCTTTGGCTAATGACGATTTAGATTTCTTACTGCATTACAATTTCCCTCCATTCTCTACTGGAGAAGCTAGAATGAAATTTAGTGTAAGTAGAAGAGAAATTGGTCATGGTAATCTAGCTTTGAGAGCATTGAAGCCAATGATTCCTGGTAAGCCAGAGAATCCTTACACTATAAGATTGGTTTCAGAAATTTTAGAATCAAACGGTTCTTCTTCTATGGCAACTGTTTGTGCAGGTACACTTGCGCTTATGGATGGTGGTATAAAAATGAAAAGACCTGTTTCAGGAATTGCAATGGGATTGATTCAAGATGATGCAGGTAAATATGCAGTTCTCTCTGATATTTTAGGAGATGAAGATCATTTAGGAGATATGGATTTCAAAGTAACAGGTACTGAAAAAGGTATTACTGCTTGTCAAATGGATATTAAGGTCGACGGATTGGATTACAAGGTTCTAGAAGAAGCTTTGAGCCAAGCTAAAGATGGTAGAATGCATATTCTTGGGGAGATGATGAAAACATTAACAGAGCCAAGAGAGGATTTCAAAGCACATGTTCCAAGAATAGAAAATATTTCTGTTCCTGAAGATGCTATCGGAGGAATCATTGGTAAGGGTGGAGAAACTATTCAAACTATTCAAGCAGAAACCAAAACATCTATCGGAATAGGCGATGCTGTTGATGGAATGGCCAATGTTGAAGTTTTTGCAGAAGAGAAAGAGGGAATGGACGAAGCATTGAGAAGAATTAACCTTATTGCTTATCCACCAACTGCAGAAGTTGGAGAGACTTATGAAGGAAAAGTGAAAAATATTGTAGCATTTGGTGCATTTTTAGAAATTCTTCCAGGTGTAGATGCATTACTTCACATTTCTGAAATTGCGCATGAAAGAGTAGAGAAGGCAGAAGAGTATTTAAAGTCTGGTCAAATACTAGAAGTTAAGGTTATTGGAAAAGATCCAAGAAGTGGAAAATTAAAAATTTCTAGGAAAGCTTTATTAGAAAAGCCAGCAAAACCTTCTAACGATTAAATATTTCGTAAAGCCCACATAATGTGGGTCTTATGTTTATTTTTAATATTATGTAACTTTAGTTTGTAACATTACGTTATACTTCATGAGTTAAACAACGTTAAGAAACCATAAATCCATAAATGAGACAATTAAAGATAACCAAACAAGTTACCAACAGGGAAACAGCCTCCTTAGATAAATATCTTCAGGAAATAGGTCGAGTAGACTTAATTACTGCTGAAGAAGAAGTAGAGCTGGCAAAAAGAATTAAGGAAGGAGATCATCCTGCTTTAGAAAGATTGGTAAAGGCTAACTTGCGTTTTGTTGTCTCGGTTTCTAAACAATATCAAAATCAAGGATTAACTCTACCAGATTTAATTAACGAAGGTAATTTAGGCTTGATTAAAGCCGCCCAAAGATTTGATGAAACAAGAGGGTTTAAGTTTATATCCTATGCAGTATGGTGGATTAGACAATCTATTCTTCAAGCTTTGGCAGAACAATCTAGAATTGTAAGATTGCCACTAAACAAGATTGGTTCTATTAACAAAATAAACCGTGCCTTCTCTGACTTAGAGCAGAAGTATGGTAGACCACCAACCCCAGAAGAAATTGCGGAATCTTTAGATATCACTATTGAGGAAGTGAAGCAGTCTATAAAAAATAATGGTAGACATCTTTCTATGGATGCACCTTTAAAAGATTCTGAAGATAGCAACAACATGTATGAAGTTATGTCCTCTGAGTCATCTCCTAAGCCAGATAAGCAGCTAATGAAAGAGTCTTTAAGAAGAGAAATCGAAAGATCTTTATCTACCTTGACTCCTAGAGAGGCAGATGTTATTCGTTTGTACTTTGGACTAAGTGGAAAACATCCTATGACACTGGAAGAGATAGGAGAAAAGTTTGACTTAACTAGAGAAAGAGTTCGTCAGATAAAGGAAAAGTCTATTAGAAGATTAAAGCATACTTCAAGAAGTAAATTGTTGAAATCTTACTTAGGATAATAATCCAATTCCAACTTTGTTTTTGTTTATTTGTGGTGAATTAAAATTTCTAATTGATGAGCCATTTAATTGCCCCTTCTTTATTAGCTTCAGACTTTGCCAACTTACAAAGTGAGTGTGAAATGATTAATAAAAGTGACGCCGATTGGTACCACTTAGATGTCATGGATGGTGTTTTTGTTCCCAATATATCCTTTGGAATTCCCATTATAAAATACATTAATAAACATACTTTAAAGCCATTGGATGTGCATTTAATGATAGTTGAACCAGAACGTTATATAAAAGACTTTAAAAACGTGGGTACCAATATTTTAACTGTTCATATAGAAGCATCTAAACACTTGCATAGAACCCTTCAAGCTATTAAACAAGAAGACATGAAGGCTGGCGTTGCGGTTAACCCACATACTGCTGTGGAATTGCTAGAACCAACATTGGAAGAAACAGACTTGGTTTGTATGATGTCTGTTAATCCAGGTTTTGGTGGTCAGGCTTTTATTGAAGGCACTTATCGCAAAGTTGAAAAGCTAAAATCTATGATTGTCAAAGCTGGACTAGATACCAAAATTGAAATTGATGGTGGGGTAACTTCTGCCAATGCTAGAAAACTGATAGACTGTGGTGCAGATGTTTTGGTTGCAGGAAGTTTTGTATTTAAGTCTGAAGATCCTACTAAAACCATAGCAGAACTAAAAAAGATTTAATCTTTACCTTCTAAGTAGTCACTCAAGTAATCAAAGTGAGGGGTTAGCTTTCCATTAATAGTTTCTGATGCTCGATAAATTATATCCTCAGGATCGTTACCAGTAAGTGGTTCTAATACATGTTCGATAAACATTTTTCCAAACTCAAAAGAAGCATCTTTAGGTAACTCACATGGCAAATTGTCTACTGCCATTACCCCAACAGTATTTTCAGAAAGAAAATCTACTTCTTTCTGAGACTTTGGATCGTATCCGTAAAATGGATTGGCGATGGTAGATGGTCTTAAGGTACAAGCAACAGGTCCGTCAATATCACAACTAACATCTGCAACTACACTTATATTCCAATTTGGGTGCTGCATATCTTTTCTAGTCAAAATAAAAGGAGACCTGTTGTCCCAATAGTGACAAGCAACATATAAATCTGCAACCTTAGCATATTTCATGAATGTGGAGGAGTGTCCAGTGGGATCTTTAAAAAAAGCAGATTTGTCAAAACTTTCATTATCCTCTCTTGAAACATAATCTTCTACGTCTAGTTGAGTATAAACAGGAAAGTTGAATTCTTTAGCAAGAAAATCTTCGGGAGATACTTTTTGGATATTTGTTTTTGCAATTACTTCTAAAGCACCTTTTCCCACTCTTCCTCCACCAGTTATTACCAGTTTAAAATCCTTAGGAAGATTTAATTTCTCTAGTTCTTCTTCCATTTCTTGACGGTCTTCACAAAGATGCGCTCTTTTAAGAGAGTATCTTTTGGATTTAACGCCATAGCCCAATAATCCGTTATAACAGCCTACAATGCCTGCAAAACGACCAAATGCGATTAATCTTTGTCCTTTTATATTGGTAATGGTTTCCCAATCTATTAATTGAATATTTTTTTCAATAACAGCTTGCAGTAATTTTCTATTATAAGGTTGTTTTTTGAACGTGTGAGAGAAGAAAAAATACTTTTTATTGGGAATTAATTCATCGATAGGAACTTCTTTAACTCCAAGAAGAACATCACAATTGCTGACATCATCAACCACCTTTATTCCTTCGTTTAAATAATCTTGATCTTTGTACTTTCGAATTGGGCTTTTTTGTACGACCAGCTCAACATTGGGATATTTTTCCTTTATCCACTTACACTGCTTTGGAGATAATGGTACTCTTTTATCCGGTGGAGTCTTTCCTTCTTTGATTAAGCCTATTTTCACAAATAATTAATTTTGGGCAAATATAACATTTGTAACCGATGATAATTTGCTTAATTTCGCAGAACTTAATTATATGGGGCCGACTTTGGATTTGACAGCAGGAGAAATAGTTAAGTAAGCATGTCGAGTGTTGGGAGTACTCTCGTAAATCGGAATTTCCAAGTCTATAAACGACAATAACAACTACAGGCTTGCAGCTTAATCACCGAGTGATTAATCTTAATCTTGCAGATTAGATTTGTAAGACAAGCTACCCAGCTATAACTACCTGTTCAGCGGTTATAGCAATTGGGTACCGTTGGTCTGAACTAAGTGGTGTAAAGTCTTGGTGCATCAACTAAAATTTAAGAGACTAAGGGTAGATTAGGGTGTTTGTGCTCAGATTTATTTCGAAAACCAATCACAAAATAAACATGTAGAAATCTTAGTTGTTCCTTGTTTGGACGAGGGTTCGAAACCCTCCGGCTCCACTATTTGATATGTTGTTAATAATTAAATAAGCGAAATAAGGTATACAACAGGTTAATATCTCATATTTGAAAAACAAATGAGATCAAATAGAGTCAAATAATTACCTAAAATGTTTGACCTATGTTTGACTTGCTAAATTAAATGTTTGACCTTTTGCTTATGACAAGAATTAGTTTCACTACCCGCTTTTTTATAAAACATAGAAATAATAATGATCATTTATATGTTAGAATCATTGTAAATAGAAAATCTTCAGAAATTTCCTTAAAGAGAACAGTTGATTTAAGACTTTGGGATGATAAACGACAACAATTCAAAGGAGGTAGTGAAGTCTCCCAGTTATTAAATC
>JADHMB010000016.1 GCA_016780365.1 Flavobacteriales bacterium | reverse complement strand
CAAAAATTCTTTCTGTTTTATTTTTAAATTCTTCCGAGAAAACTTTATTACTTAATCTTTCAATCATGATGGTTAGTTTATGTAAACTTAGTCATATTAACAATAGCTCTAAATGTCTGTTTGTCAATTTTTTACACATGCAATTTTTAATGATGAATTTAACGAATAAGAAACTCTCACTTTAATGAAATAGAAAAAATTATCTTGGAATTGATATTAAGTATGTCATTTTTATTTCCATCTTCATGATATGAAAGAATCTTTTATGGGTAAATTCTATCTTTTAGATAATGTACCATTAAGGTCTATTTCCTTCTACTCTAGAATCTCCGAGTGGCAAAATGTTTATTGCAGAAGAAGAAGCGTAGTTTGATTGAATTCCACCAAAATAAATATCTGCTATAAATTTAGCACCTGCTTCATTGTAATGTACATCATCTGCTAAATAAGATTCATTAAAATTAGTATTCATATCTAGGGCAATAACTTTGGATGTATTGGTAGTTAAAGTATTTGCAATAGAAACAATTTGAGAATTAAATTCATTTAAGTTGGTAGTTAAAGAAGAAGTCATAGTTTCACTATTAGCAGGGGCTATTTCTTCTAAAAATATAGTGATATTAGAATTGTGGATTTGTAATTTTTCAACAAGTTCAACAATATTTGCAATTGGTTCTGAAGGTGGATTTCCACCATCCAATAAATCGTTTCCCCCAATGCTTAGAAGAACAACATCTGGTGATGGTATTGCTGCAAGTATCTCATCTATATCGTCAAGTACATCCTCCGATTCATAACCCCCAGCACCTTCATGGTCATTGTCAAATTCTTCACCCAAATATTCTTCATAGGTTCCGTAATCTTTTTGTCTTCCTACAAAGTCAAAATTATAGTTATTATCTACTAAGTTTTTCCATAATTCATACCTGTAACTTTCGTAAGAATCGTTCTCTTGCTCTCTGTATTTCTTACAAGAAGAAATTATACCAGCAAAAACTGATACTAAGAAAAAAATTTTAGAGATTTTGAAATGGAGAGGTTTCATTTTTTTTGTTTAATATAAAACATTAATTATTGTAAAATAACTTGATATTAATCTTATCACTAATTTTATTTAAATTTTCAAAAAATGAATAAATTTTTATTCTTTTATTTACTTTTATTTGCTTCTTGTCTGTGTTCTGCTCAAATATCAGGAATTACCAAAGATAATTTAGACAAACCTATTGAGTATGCAACAGTCTCTCTATTCAATGCTTTAGATAGCACAATAGTTTCGGGAAAAATAACAGATAAAAATGGTGAATTTGAAATAGATAAACCTTCGATTGGTACTTATTACCTTAAGTACTCTTTTGTGGGGTTTGAATCTGTATTAGTGTCAAATATAATTATAACTAAAAAGACTTCTAAAATAGAACTTTCACCAATTTCACTTTCTATTGGATCAAAATTAAAACAAGTAACCATAGTTGGAGAAAAATCAGTTTTTTCTAATAAAATGGAAAGTCAGTCCTTTAATGCCGATCAATTTGAAAATAGTGTTGGAGGAACCGCATTGGATGTAATTAGAAATTTACCCTCTGTTAATATTAATATTGAGGGAGATATATCTTTAAGAGGAAGTAATGGAATTATAATTTTAATTGATGGAAAGTTAATTCAAGGAGATTCAAAGAATTTAATTGCTCAAATTCCGGCAAATGCTATTGATAGAATTGAACTGATTACTTCTCCATCTGCTAAATATGACTCTGAGGGCAAATCAGGCATGATTAATATAATCACTAAACAAGGAAAAACTAATGGCACTTATTTTCAAGTAAATACAAAAGGAGGATTTCCCTCTGTTGAAAACTATGGAAATGATGTTTATCACCAAAGATATGGAGCAGATTTTACTCTAAATAAGAAAACCGATAAATTGAATTTGTCTATGTCGGTAAGCTATTTAAGAAATGACTTAGGTGGTCGAAGAATAGGAGAGGTGCATACAGTTAAAAACGATACTACTAGATATTTAAATTCTCTTGGAGAAAGAAGTTTTGATAAGAAAAACATTAATGGAAGATTAGATTTTCAATACGAACTAGATTCTTCTAACCAATTACATTTTGGTTTATTCGCAGGAAAAAGGAAAAAAGATAGATTGGCAGACATTACTTACAATAATTATTCTCTTGAAAATTCAAATAGTTTAGAATTAAATCCCTTTCAATATTTCAACCATAATTTAAGAACTAGAACTGGAGATTTTGCTTTAGGAAGTTTTGATTACAACCATGTTTTTAAAAATAAAACAGTTGTGAAAACTTCTTTCTTGATGGAATATACTTTATTAGGTGGGCCAACAACCAACCAAAATATTTCTTTATCTAATCCATCGGAAATTTACCAAGATGAATACAATACCAACGACAACCCACTTTTAGGAACTAGAATAAATGTCGACTATTCTAACATAGAAACCAATTTCGGAAATTTAGAATTTGGCTATCAATTTAGAAATCTTACTCATAAAGGAGATTTTATTTATGAAAGAAAAAATCCCACAAGTGAAATTTTTGAATTGGTTTCTGAATTTTCAAGTGAAGTTAATTTACAAAGAACCATTCACTCTACTTATGGAATGCTAGTTGGAAGTAAGAGCAAGTGGAATTATAATTTTGGAATTCGAGTAGAACAAATGAAAAGAGAACTACAACTAAAAGATAAATCTGGATTAATAGACACTAGTTATAGTTATAATTTTTTAAAACCATTTCCGACCGCAATTATTTCTTACGATGTAAATTCTAAAAGTAAAATTAAGTTTACCTACAGCAAAAGAGTACAAAGAACCACCACCTTTAAGATGAATCCTTTTCCTGAAAGAGAACATTCGGAGACCTTAGAACAAGGCGATCCAAGTTTGCTCCCAGAGTTTATAGACAATATTGAAATTGGATACGATAATAGCTTTAGTGACAAGTTTTCTTTCTTTTCTAACTTATTCTTTAAGAAAACAAACAATCTTATAAATAGAGTGAATACTGTTTACAACGATTCTATTCTTAACAGAATATATTCAAATGTTGGTAATTCTTCTCTTTATGGATTAGAGTTAGGGTTACAATTGAAAACCATAAAAAAATGGAGCAATTATTTTGGAGGAAATATATTTTATCAAGATATAATTGGTGAGTTTGATAATCGTCCTGTAAATACCAATGCAATGGTATATTCATTTAATTGTAATTCTACTTTTAAATTTAACTCTTCGAGTTCAATTCAGTTTGGTTTAAACTACCTATCTCAGAGAATTACTGCGCAAGGGGAAGACTCTAGATTTTATTTACCTAGTTTAACTTTTAAAAAATCTTACCTAGATAATTCTTTGGTGATGAGTCTTCAGTGGTTAAATATGGATATGGGCTTAATTAATTCTAATGAACAAAGAATAACAACTTCAAGAGAAAACAGCTTTTTTACCACTACTAACTATGTTTACGAAGTAGATGTGTTTTTATTAAATCTTTCCTATAATTTTAATAAATCAAAATCTAATACCAACTTTATAAAAAGCGAGTTTGGAGACAGAGAATTTTAAAAGCTGCCGTTATTGACATCGTAAATGAATTTTATAAGACCTTCAAAAAAAGTTTTTTGATCGTCATACATACATAGGTGGGAACCATTTTCACAATATAAAAACTTACCGTTTTGAACTTCAGATGCGATCCATTTCATATGCTCGGGATCCATAGTATCGTACTTTCCCCCAATGGATAATGTTGGTACACTAATATTTTTTAGTTTTTCTTTTACATCCCAATATTTAAGTTTAGCATCGCCCACTACACCAAATTCACTTGGTCCTTGCATGGTAATATATAGGCCTTGACTCATATTTGCAAAAGCTCTATTAACAGGGTCTGGCCAATCTTCTAGTGGCATTCTCAAAACATGTTCTGGATAATAATTAGTAACTATTAGTTCGTTATATCTAGGGTTTGAGTAATCTTCTTTTGCTTCCAATGCTCTTATTTCTGCTAAAACTGCTGAATCTAGTTGAGGGCCAAGAACATTGTTGGCATAATCTACATACTCTGGAATGGACGCCATCATATTAGAAATAATGAGGCCTTTTAAATTTTCTTGATATTTTAAAGCATATTCCATACAAAGAATTCCTCCCCATGAAGAACCGTACAAATAAAAGTTGTCTTTATTAAGTCCTAAGGCTATTCTTACTTGTTCTACTTCATCTACATACCTTTCTACAGTCCACAAGGAGCTATCGTTGGGCTGATCACTGTAATAAGATTCTAGTTGGTCGTAATAGTAATATTCTATTTCTGCATTGGGAAAATAAGAATCAAAAGCTTCTAAATATTCGTGAGTTGCACCTGGCCCCCCATGAAGCAATAAAACTTTCATAGTGGGATTGTTTCCTATTCTTTTGGTCCAAACGTTAAATTCACCTGATTGAGTTTGAATTGGAATCATTTTTACTCCCCCGCTAAGGACATCATCTTTAGAAGAATAATCTAAATAAACTGAATTTATTTTTTTTTGTCCCTCTTTTTGAGAGTTTTCACAGCTGTTAAATAAAATAAAGCCGAGAAATATTAAAATTATTTTTTTCATAAAAATTTAATTAAAAATGAATAAAAGTATTGTTCTTAGGATCGTTTAAAGAGATAAATAGTTCTGATGTATCGGCACATAAATCGTATAAATTGGATATATCAAAACAAAGTTCCTGAACCAATGCTGCCTCACAATTATCATTATTACTATTATGAGTTAAATAAAGAGGAACATGAACTGGTGGAGTCCCGCAAAACAAAAATTCATGTACTAGATTGAAAATATGGTCTTCACATCCACCACCATAACTAATATTAATTTTTAAAAAATCACCGTAAATAAATGCAGTGTCAATAGTATAGGAGTCCAATAAATAATCATTAATATCTACATTTTGGATTAAAGTCAAACAAGAAGAGTCGTAAATACAGTGACCAATATCTGATCCTGGAATTGAAGTAGCGTCAGGATCATAGTTTACTGCCAAAGGATCGGTACAACCTATTTCTTTTTCTTTATTACAAGCCATTATAAAAAATATAATAGTTATTGAAAGTAAAATTTTTGGAACAAATGATTTTCTCATGGACGAGTTTTTAAAATACTAACGTATTAATTTTAAAAAAGTAGTGTTTCCATTAATCTTGTTAATAATTTAATAAAAATAATACAAATTTTGTCTTAAAATGTTAGAGATTTGAAAAAGCATTTGAAAGTAGTGAAGAAATTCGTCCTTTATATTTTGTTATCTGCATCCTATCTTCTAGGGAATTGTCAAGAGGGAAATTCTAGTTCAAATTTTATTTTTAAGTACATTAATAAAATAATAAACGACACCAATGATTTAAGTGCTCCAAAATTCATGAACTATCCCACACTCGCTTTTTCACCCGAAACAAGCTGGGAAATAGGATTGTCGAGCTTGTATATTTATTCAGCAAATAGAGATTTAAAAAATAGACTTAGTGAAATAAAAGCTTTTACTTTTTACACAATGGAAAATCAATATGGCATTTGGTTAGACCATGCTCTATATTCCAATGAAAACAAGTGGTTTTTTTTTGGGAGAACTAGGTTTCAATCTTTTCCTTTACTATATTATGGAATAGGGTCAGAATCACCCAAAGATCACATAGCTAGAATAGATGGGAATTTCACTTATTTTAAGGAAAGGTTTCTTAGAGAAGTATTTCCAAATTTTTATACTGGAATTGAATTTGATCTTCAAATCATGAATAAAGTTTCTTATAAAAATTCAGCAAGCAATTTTTTAAAACCAGAAGGGGGGAATGGTTCTACTAATATTGGTTTGGGTTGGGGAATTATTTACAACAATATTCATAATGTGTTGAATCCGAGAAATGGAATTTTCAGCGAATTGGCATTTTTGAATTATAGAAGTGAAATTGGGAGTGATTACAATCTTACTACCTTTCTTTCAGATAATAGATTTTATGTTCCAATAAGAAAAAATAATGTACTTGCATTTCAACTACAAGGACAATTTACTAATGGTAATCCTCCTTTTAATTTACTTTCTTTAATGGGTGGAGAGAGTTTAATGAGAGGATATTATCTAGGAAGATATAGAGATAAAAACTTATTGGCTGGTCAGGTTGAATACAGAATGCTTCCGTTTTCTTTTGCTAAGCGTTGGGGAGCAAGTTTGTTTTTTGCTGCAGGAGAAGTTTTTAACTCTTATAATAGTTTCCAATTCAAAAACTTATTACCTACCGGTGGAGCAGGCCTTCGTTTCTTGCTATTTCCAGAAAAGGATATTTATACAAGGATAGACTATGCTTTAACTAGAGAGGGAAGTGGATTCTATTTTTTTATTGGAGAAGCATTTTAAAATTAGACAAAAAAAAGACCCTGTAAACAGAGTCTTTAAATTAGTTGATTGAGTAAAGTATTATCCCTCTACAATTTCAAAAGAAATTTTTCCTTTAACTTCTTTATGAAGTACAATGTCTGCTTCAAATTTGCCAACAGATTTTAAATTTCCAGTAGGAAGAGTAATATTTTTTCTCTCTACTTTAAATCCAGCTTTGTCTAAAGAATCAGCTAATTGTATATTGGTAATAGAGCCAAATATTTTTCCATTTTCACCAACTTTTGCAGGAACCTGAAAAGTTTTCTTAGACATCTTCTCATAAATTTTGCCAGCCTCTTCTTTGAGTTGGTTATCTTTATGTGCTCTTTGTTTAAGAGTCTCCGCATGCATTTTTTTAATAGAGTCAGTAGCTAAAATTGCCAATCCTTTTGGGATTAAAAAATTTCTACCATAACCGTTTTTTACTTCTACAAGCTCGTCTTTGCTGCCTAATCTATCTATATCTTTCTTTAATAAAACTTCCATGATTCTTATTTTAATTGATCAGCTAAATAAGGCAATATTGCAAGATGTCTTGCTCTTTTTACTGCTTGAGACACTCTTTTCTGGTATTTTGCAGAAGTTCCAGTAATTCTTCTTGGTAATAATTTCCCTTGCTCGTTAATGAATTTCATTAAAAAATCAGGGTCTTTATAATCAATAAACTTAATTCCAGATTTCTTAAATCTACAATATTTTTCTTTTTTTATCTCAATGTCAATTTGATTGAGATATCTAATTTCTGAATTGTCAGCCATAGCTAGTGTTTTAAAAAATTAATAATTTAAGCAGTTTTAGAGAGCTTAACTCTTCTTTTTTCTGCGTATTCGAAATGATCTTTATTCATTTTTGTTGTTAAAAATCGCATCACTCTCTCATCTCTTTTGAGTTCAACTTCTAATTTTTGAACAACATCTCCTTCACCTTGAAATTCGATAAGGAAATAAAATCCAGTAGATTTTTTCTGAATAGGGTAAGCTAATTTTTTAAGCCCCCAAGATTCATCGTTATTGATTTTAGCACTGCTACTTTTCAATAACTTTTTGAATTTATCTACTGCTTCCTTTGTCTGTTTATCAGACAAAACGGGAGTTAAAATGAAAACAGTTTCGTAATGATTCATGTTAGTTATTTAAAATTTGGATTGCAAAGATATAAGATTCCCTGAAAAATAAAATTATTTAACCAATAAAACCAAGTATAAATTTATTTAGAAATATTTTGTGTTTAAATCCCTAAAACATTGAAGCTTATTTTATATTTGTTAAAACATGTCCAATTCTAACTATACAGTATCGGCTTTAAAATATAGACCCAACAGTTGGGAGACTATTATTGGTCAAGAAAATATTGCAACTACCCTAAAGCAAGCAATAGATTCTAACCAGTTGGCACAAGCCTATTTGTTTTGTGGTCCAAGGGGAGTTGGCAAAACATCAACTGCCAGATTATTTGCAAAGTCTATTAATCTAAAGCACGATCCTAACCTAACAGACTTTACTTATAATATTTATGAATTGGATGCTGCATCAAATAACCAAGTAGATGATATAAGAAATCTTAACGATCAGGTTAGAATTCCGCCACAAAGAGGAAACTACAAAGTTTATGTGATAGACGAGGTGCACATGTTGTCCCAAAGTGCATTCAATGCATTTTTAAAAACTTTAGAGGAACCACCTCCACATGCTATTTTTATATTAGCAACAACAGAGAAACATAAAATTATTCCTACCATACTTTCCAGATGTCAGGTCTATGATTTTCATAGAATATCCATTCCGGACATGGTAGCACACTTAGAAAATATAGCTAGTAAAGAAGGTGTGAAAACAGAGCCTGAAGCTTTGCACGTAATTGCTGAAAAAGCCGACGGCGCTCTTAGAGATGCTCTTTCATGTTTTGATTTAATGGTGAATTTTACCAACAGCAATATTACTTACAAAGAAGTAGTTAAAAACCTCAATATCCTCGACCACGATTACTACTTTAAATTTTCTGATTTTATTCAAAAAAACTTAATTCACGAAAGTTTGTTACTCTTTAGCGAAATTATCTCCAAAGGTTTTGATGGTCGTTTATTTATAAACGGATTGGCTTCTCATTTTAGAAATTTAATGATAGCAAAGGACGAAAGAACCTTGAAAATTTTAGAATATACCAAAGACACGATTGAAAAGTTTAAAACTCAAGCAGAACTTTTTGATAATGAATATTTAACCGATTTATTATCTCTTACAAATGAAGCAGATTCTTTTTATAAAACCAGTCAAAACCAGCGACTTCTTGTAGAAATCTTAATAATGAAGCTCTGTTCCTTAAGAGCAGAAAAAAAAAAGCTTAATTTCTTAGAAGCCCCTATAATTGCTCCCGATTTTAAAGACATAAATCTAGTTCCTTCTACCAAACATGTTGAAAATCAACCATTGAAGGAAGTTATAGAACCTAAAGAAAAGCAGTCTCCCGCAAAGACTTATGAACCTGAGAAGTCTGAAATTATCAGACCCAAAACTTCATTAAGTATTAAAAAGAGATCTGTTGCAGCTTCTATCACTGGAATAAGACAACAAATTAATCAAGAATCAATTGCTAAAAATGAAGATGGAGGGGTGGAAGTTTTAGAATCCTCAAAATTTTCTCAAAAGCTATTAGAAGAAAAATGGAACGAATTTGCAGAAATTAAAAATAAAGAAGGAAAAATAGGTTTGTACACAACTCTAACCAAACAAACTCCTGAACTTTTAGACAATTTTTTGATAAAATTTATTTTGGATAGCGAAGTTCAGAAGATGGAATTTCAGACTCAAAACCAGCTACTTTTAGATTTTTTAAGAGCTGAACTTAAAAATGGACATATTCAATTGGCTTTAGAGCTTACAAAATCTGACAATCCAAAGCTTACTCAGTTAACAAGTAAGGAGAGATTTTTCCAAATGGCAGAAAAAAATCCAGACCTTCATATTTTCAAAGAAAAATTTAATTTAGACCTAGAATTTTAATCAATTTTCAAGTTAATGCTAAATCATTTTATATTTGCCCAATGATTTTACCAATACTATCTTATGGATCTCCAATTCTAAGAAAAGAATGTGATGAATTTGAAGAAGGCGAATCTCTTAAAGAATTAGTCTCGGATATGTTTGAAACCATGTATGCCGCAAGTGGAGTAGGTCTTGCTGGTCCTCAAATAGGCATTTCAAAAAGAATTTTTACTGTGGATGCATCTCCGTTTGCAGAACCGGAAGAAGGTGAAGAACTGGATGAAAAATTAAAAGAATTAAAAGACTTTAAAAAAGTATTTGTAAATCCTATTATTGAAAATGAAACAGGATCACCTTGGCCATTCTCTGAAGGATGTTTGAGTATTCCTGGAATAAGAGAAGATGTAGAAAGAAAAGCAGTTATCAAAATCAGTTACTATGATGAAAATTGGAATTTTTTTGAAGAGTCTTATCAAGGAATAGCTGCTAGAATTATTCAGCATGAATACGACCACATTGAAGGAATTCTTTTCACCGATCACTTAAATCCTTTAAAAAAGAGATTGATGAAACGAAAATTAGAAGAAATATCTAAAGGTAAAGTAGAGGTTAATTACAAAATGAAATTTTTTAAAAAATGAAGAAATTAATATACATTTCAATAATATTTTTTTGTTTTTCATGTGCTAATAATAAAGAAACTATTCCTAGCTATTACCAAGAGCTAGAGGACCTTAGAGAGATTAACGATCAACTAATAAAATCTAATCCAAAAGATCTTAGTACTATTTATCAGTTAGGGATTAATATAAAAAATCAATCCTTAAATCTTTATGTTAGATACCACAAAAATTTCAATGATGAAGAAAATGAGTTTTTATTGCAATGCGCTGCTACTGGATCCGAAGCAGCTCAAAAATATAAAGATGCTGTAGATTATTTTTTAAAAGCCCAAAGAAAGTTTCCAGAAAGTGATAATGCTCCAATTTACTTACATAATAGAGCTAGAATACTAGACAATATATTAATGGACAAAAATAATGCAAGATTGGCCTTTGAAGAATTGATAGAGCTTTATCCTAACCATCCATTGAGTGAAAACTCAAAGGTTTACCTAGACAATGTTTTTGGAAAATCTAACGAAGAGTTGCTAAATATACTGAAACAGTAAATTACATATGGATTACCTCTCCATATGCAGCAGCAGCAGCTTCCATAATTGCTTCGCTCATAGTTGGATGAGGATGAACAGTCTTAATTAGTTCATGTCCAGTAGTTTCTAATTTTCTTAAGGCAACAATTTCGGCAATCATTTCTGTAACATTAGCTCCAATCATATGAGCCCCAAGTAATTCACCGTATTTAGCATCAAAAATTAGTTTGACAAATCCATCATTGTGACCAGCAGCACTAGCTTTTCCTGATGCAGAGAACGGAAATTTGCCAATTTTTAATTCATGGCCTGCTTCCTTTGCAACTTTTTCTGTCATACCAACAGATGCAATTTCTGGACTACAGTAAGTACAACCAGGAATATTGTTATAATCAATAGCTTCTGGATGGTGACCAGCAATTTTCTCCACACATGTAATACCTTCAGCCGAAGCAACATGAGCAAGAGATTGTCCTTTTACAACATCTCCAATTGCATAGTAACCAGGGATATTGGTTTCATAAAATTCATTCACTACTATTTTACCATTATCCACAACAACTCCTGTTTCCTCCAAACCTATATTTTCAATATTGGGTTGAATACCAACTGCAGATAATACAATGTCACATTCTATAACCTCTTCGCCTTTCGCAGTTTTCACATTTACCTTACAACCTTTGGCAGATTTTTCAACCTTTTCAACCGATGAATTGGTCATAATACTAATGCCTTTTTTCTTAAAAGTTTTTTCTAATTGTTTAGAAACATCTATATCTTCTACAGGAACAATATTTGGTAAATATTCTACAATAGTTACATCAACTCCCATTGCATTATAGAAATATGCAAATTCAACTCCAATTGCTCCAGAGCCAACTATCACCATTTTTTTAGGCATTTTTGGAAGCACCATTGCATCTCTATATCCAATTATTCGTTTCTTGTCCTGTTCTAAGTTTGGAAGTTGTCTAGACCTAGCACCAGTTGCTATAACAATATGTTTTGCGCTGTAACTTGTTTTTTCTCCTTTGTTATTGGTTACCTCTATCTGTTTCCCGGGTTGAATTTTCCCAGTTCCCATAATAACATCGATCTTATTTTTTTTCATTAGGAACTTAACTCCTCCGCTCATTTTCTCGGCAACATCTCTACTTCTTTTTATTACCGCATTAAAATCTGCTTTGTGGCTAGAAACTTTTATTCCATAATCGTCAGCATGGTTAATATATTCATAAACATTGGCACTTTTAAGCAATGCTTTGGTAGGAATACATCCCCAATTTAAACATACACCTCCTAAAGATTCTTTTTCTACAACTGCAGTCTTTAAACCAAGTTGAGAAGCTCTTATGGCAGTTACATACCCACCAGGTCCACTTCCTAAAACAATTACGTCATAATTCATAGCTCAAAATTTAATTATTTATGCGAATTTATAAATTCTCTTCTTCAAATAGCTTAACAATTCAATTTGTTTAAAAAATCTTTAACAATCTCTGCTAATTTATAGGCAGATTCTTCTTTAAATCTAAACCAAAGTTCTGGTTCTATAAGTTCTAGTTCTGAAATTACAGGATTACTAACATTGTCAAAAATAATATCAACTCTCGCATAAATAGGCATAGTTTTAAGACTTTTTACAGTTTTTTCTGCCAACTCAATTATTTCCAGTGAAGGATTTATTATTTCAACACTTCCTCCGAAATCGTCTTGTACCCTGAAATCTCCTTTTTTTGCTTTTTTTAGTACAGAATGAGAGTATTCTCCACCAAAAAGCATAACTGCAATTTCACCAGTCGATAAAATATTTTTCTGGAATTCTTGAACCATAAAATCTTCATCATTGGTAAGAGAAAGCCATTTGTCTTGAAATTTTTTTATTTCGTCATTTTTTAAATGATAAGTGTGTCTAGCAGCTCCCGAAATAGTTGGCTTTATAACAATATCTTTCCAGTTTTTACTTTTTGAAATAGTCTCTAGGTTGAGCTGTGTTTTTTTAGAAACAATAACACTCTCTACAATTGGTAAATCTAGTTTTTGTAAGTCTAATAAATAATGTTTGTCAAGGTTCCAATTTATTTGCTCGTAGGGGTTTATTAAATAACATTGTTCCTTTACTAATTCTAGCCAATTTCTAAAGTTGGAAAATTGATCAAAGTAATCCCAAGTAGATCTAAATATTGCACTTTTTGTAGAAGACCAATTAAAATTAGTATCGTTCCAGTCTTTTTTAATGGTTCTAAGATTCAATTTTTCTAGACCATCCATTACCAATCTGTCTTCTTTTAAAACATTTTGTATGTAAGGATCTATTTTTTTAGGATTAACATATCTCGAATCTGTTAATAGAACAACATCAAATTCTTTCATAGAAGCAAATATAATTATTACACAATTTAAGACCTGTTATGTCTCATAAATTCTATTTTTGATATATGAAATATGTGGTTAGTTATAAAGATTCGGATAGACATTTTATAGATTTTAAGTTAATTGTTGATGCAAAAGGTTTGTCAAAGATTAATTTACAACTACCTTCTTGGAGACCTGGAAGATATGAACTTGGAAATTTTGCCAAAAACATTAAAGATTTTAATGTGGTAGATAGTGAGAATAACAAAGTGAGGTTTTCGAAGAAAACAAAAGATTTGTGGGAAGTCGATTGTCAAAAAACGGACCTATTTACAGTCTCCTACAGCTATTATGCCTCAGAACTTAATGCAGGATCTACTTACTTAGATCAAAACCAACTTTACATAAATCCTGTAAACTGCATGTTATACAATTCTCAAGATCTTGATTTAGAATATGAAATAGAATTTAAATTACCATTAGATTATAAAATTCACACTTCATTGGAAAACCTTGGGAATAATACTCTAAAAGCTTCAAATTTTGACCAATTGGCAGATTCTCCAATAATTGCCAGTAATTCTGCTCAGCAAAGATCTCTAACTATTAATAACGTTAATTTTAGTTTTTGCTTTCAAGGGGAAGTAAAAGTTAATTGGGAAAAGATGCTTAACGATTTTTCTTCTTTTATTAATTATCAGATAAACCTTTTTGGTTCATTTCCTCACAAAAGTTTCCTGTTTCTCTTTCAAATAACCCCTTTCAGTTCTTACCATGGTGTTGAACACCATCATTCTACAGTAATATTGTTGGGTCCATCCTACGATGTTTTCGGAAAATTATATAAAGAATTATTGGGTGTTTCTTCTCATGAATTATATCATGTTTGGAACGTAAAAGGAATTAGACCTAGCGATATGTTGCCCTATGATTTTTCTAAGGAAAATTTTACTCATATGGGCTATGTTACAGAGGGGGTTACAACTTACATGGGAGATAGAATACTCTTTGAAAGTGGTGTTTTTTCTACGGATCAATATTTTAATGAATTGGAAAAATTATTTCAACGACACTTTCATAGCGATGGTCGCAATCATTATTCTGTTTCAGAATCTAGTTGGGATACATGGTTAGACGGATATGTTCAGGGAATTCCCGGCAGAAAAGTTTCTATTTATGTAGAAGGTGCATTGATAGCTATGATTTGCGACGCCAAAATAAGAAAGGCCACTGGCCATAAAAAATCCTTACATGATGTAATGAAAGCTTTCTACTCTGGTTCAAATGAAATAACAAGTTATGATATGAATAGCTATAAGAATGCTTTAGAATCTGTATCTGGAGCAAGTTTCACCTCTATTTTTGATAAAATCATATATGGAAGAGAAGATTTTAGGAATTTTCTTGAAGAGGCTTTAAAGGTTTTTGGTTGGAAGTTTTCAGTAATTAAATCCGAAAATATAAGTTGGCAACTTGGATTAAAGACTTATTTTAAAAATGGTCATCTTAAAGTTTTAAATGTTCTAGAGGGAAGTGCTGCTTATGACTCATTTTTAGTAAAGGAAGATGAAATATTGGCTATTAACGATTTTAGGATAGATAATAATTTGGACCATTGGCTGAATTATTTTGAAAATGACCAAATTGTATTGAAAGTCAGTAGAAATGGAAAAATATTGGATATAAATATGAATTCTAGTAATGATAATCAGTACTTTAAATATAAATTCTTTGAAGAATGAAAAATTTTGATGCTCTTAAGTGGCTTTGTCTACTAAGTTTAATAGGTTTTATCTATTGTTTTGTTTCAGATATTGGATATTTCTTTCTCTTTGTGGATGATTTATCTGTGGAGTCTGAAAAGAGTAGTTTTTTAAATTTAGTAATAGATAATTTAGGTGAAAATGGTTTTGAATTTAACGAATATTTAGCTTCGCAACTTAGAAGTCTATATGCTTTAAGAATTGTTTTTGATATATTGGCAATGGTTGGAGTAGCCTTGATGTACTTAAAGATAAAGTTAGGATGGACATTTTATTGGATTTTTCAAGTAGCCTATGTTTTAGCTCCCTACATATTTTTAAATTTTGAATTTCAAGCTTCTTGGCCTTATTTTACTGGCATTGCATTGGTCATGTTTCCACTTTTTAACAATATGATTCATTTGGTTTATGTACTATTATTCATGTCCCAAAGAGAACAACTCAAATAATAAAATCTATTATGAATATTAAAATTTAACTTTTTCTTGTAAATTAGAGTAGAAGGATACTTATATGGAAGAAAATAATAAAATAGACTACGACCCTATTAAATCAGAAGCAGATAAGGTTTCTGTAAAACAGGCATTTGGTTCGGTAACTAATTTTTTAAAAAATTTATTTTCTATTTACGACGGAGTCGATAAAGAAAAAACTGTTGAAGATATAAGAAGCGATATTGAGTTTTCCTCTATTAATATTTGGATTCTAATTTGTTCCATATTGGTTGCCTCCATTGGCTTAATCAACAATTCTCCAGCTGTAATAATAGGAGCCATGTTAATATCTCCATTAATGGGTCCCATAAGGGGAATAGGGTATGCTTTATCTGCTAATGATTTTAAAGCACTTATTCAGTCTTTAAAAAACTTTGGAATAATGGTAGCTGCAAGTGTTTTGGCATCTTATTTATTTTATTTAATCACTCCTATTAAATCAGAAACATCAGAACTTCTAAGTAGAACTAAACCACATGTATTAGATATTTTAATTGCTTTTTTTGGTGGTCTAGCTGGTGTTATAGCAACAACAGTAAAAAACAAAGCCACCACAATAACAGTAATTCCTGGGGTTGCAATTGCCACTGCTTTGATGCCTCCTTTGTGTACTGTTGGATACGCAATGGCAGTAGGAAATTGGCCATATTTTATTGGTGCTTTCTATTTGTTTTTACTAAACAGTGTTTTTATATGTCTATCGACTTTTATTGTTCTCAGACTGTTGAATTTTCCAAAGGTTAAATTTGTTAATCCTAAAATTGAGAGAAAAGTAAAAATTTATGTTTTTACAGTTTTACTTCTTATAGTAATACCAAGTGTTTTTAAATTTTACCATATAATACACGAGTCTATTTTTATACAAAGCGCAGATAACTTTATTAAAAATGAAATATCTATTAATCCAGAAATTGAGGTGTTGACCAAAGAATTAAATTACGAGGACGAAAATCCTGAAATAATTTTAAATATTGGAGGAAAGTACATCAATGAAGAACAGATAAATAATTGGAAATTACAGCTCACTAATTATGAAATGGGCAATGTGAATTTAGAGATTCATAATTTACAGTCCAAGGCTATTGATGAAGAAGAGTTGTTAAATAAAATATTGGTAGATAATGACAAGAAGATATTATCTATTTCAGAAGAGAGAGACTTGTATAAGAGCGAACTCCAAAATATTATGAGAGAGAAAAATGCTTTGGATCAATTAAATACTAGGATTCTAACCCATTTTCCATCCATAAAATCCTTAAATTATGGTCAATCCTACAGCGAGTTAAATGGCGTTAAAGACACTAATTTTGTTTTTGTTATTAGTTGGAATAACGATACTCTCAAAAATTTCCAGAAATCTTATGTCGAGAATTTTATAATTAAAGAGCTAAATACCTTCTATTCCAACGATAATAAGGTTCTAATTTTTAATAAGTAGAAAGTGGGAAAATCCAAAAAAAATCGTGTAAATGTAGTTTACTCAACGAATCCTCATTTTGATTTTGAGGAACCCTCGGATTATGAAATATTCATTCCTTTTAATGAACAAAAATTATATATTTCTATTGATAGAAAGAATAGAGGAGGGAAGTCAGTTACTTTAATTGAACAATTTAGAGGATCTGATGAAGAGGCTAAAGAATTGGCAAAAAAATTAAAACAACTTTGTGGTGTAGGAGGAGGATACAAAAATAAAGAAATCTATATTCAGGGTAATCAAAGAGATAAAGTTTCCAAATTTTTACAAAACCTAGGTGCTTCAGTGAAATTAAAGGGTGGTTGATTTGGAATTTCCTTTTTTTTAATTTATCTTTGACTAAACGGTCAGTCAAAAATGTGTCCAAAGACAGTTGTTCAAAATAAAATTATTCGACAAGAGAAGAAAGATCTTATCCTAAGAACTGCTTTAATAGTATTTGCCCAAGAAGGATACCATGCCAGTTCGGTTAACAAAATAGCGGATAAAGCGAATATTTCTAAAGGACTTATATACAATTACTTCGAAAGTAAAGAAGACTTGTTACGTAATATTATTACCAATATTATGGATAGGTATATGGAAAAATATCCTCCAATTGACTCTATTCCAAATGATAGTCATATTGAATACTTTATCGACCAATCATTTGAATTTATAATTGAAGATAAAGCTCGAGCTAAACTTATATTTGCTTTGACAGCACAATCTATAGTTATGGATCTTATAACTAAAATAACAATACAAAAAGCTGAACCATTTATGAATAATGTCATGAAGTTTTTTGAAATTAAAAAAAACGATGATCCTAAAGCTATGATGCATTATTTTTTTTCAACCTTAGAAGGGGTTCAATTGCACGTAACTTTTAATCCTCTATATCCAATTGATAAAGTGAAAAAGATTCTAAAAAAACAATTTTTAAAATAATGAAAAAAATAAATTTTATAATATTATTATTCAGCTCTATTAATATATTCAGTCAAACAGCTATAGAAATTATTGAAAAGTCAGATGCTAAATTAAGGGGAGAGTCTTCCTATTCTGAAATGACTATAACTATAGTTAGACCAAAATGGCAAAAGACCATGACTATGAAAAGCTGGTCAGAAGGAACAGATTATTCAGTTTCTTTAGTTACAAGTCCTGCTAAAGAAAAAGGTTCTGTTTTTTTAAAAAGAAAAAATGAAGTTTGGAATTACTTACCTTCTTTGGAAAGAACTATAAAACTACCACCATCCATGATGACCCAAAGCTTTATGGGGACAGATTTAACCAACGATGATTTAGTCAAACAATCTTCAATGGTAGTAGATTATTCGCATAAGATTTTAAAAGAAGAAACAGTAGAGGGTTTGAACTGTTGGAAGTTACAATTATTACCCAACGAAGAGGCTACCGTAGTTTGGGGTAAGTTAATTATTTGGATAGATAAATCGGATTATATGCAACTTAAAGTGGAGTTTTATGACGAAGATGAAGAGCTAGTTAATTTAATGAATGGATACAATTTTAAAATGTTTGGCAATAAAAAACTTCCTTCCAAAATTGAATTTATTCCTTTGGAAGATGAAGGTAATAAAACAGTAATTGAATATAATTCTTGGGAATTTGATAAGGAAATACCTTCCAATTATTTTACAACACAATATGTATCAAGATTAAAATAGATGATGTTAATTAAACTCGCTTGGCGAAATATTTGGCGCAACAAAAAAAGAAGTATCATAACCATTACAGCTATTGTGATTGCTGTATTTTTAGCCGTTGTGATGCGTTCTTTGCAATTGGGAATGTATGACAATATGATTCAAAATATTGTTGGTTCTTATTCTGGCCATATTCAAATTCATTCTAATGGCTACTGGGAAGAACAAACCATAGATAATGCTTTTGAATATAACGATTCATTAATTGAGAAAATTGAAATCAATCAAGAGGTTGACCACACCACTAAAAGACTTCAAAGTGGGTGCTTGTCCTCCTATAAAGATTTATCAAAATTTGTTTTCGTTAATGGGATAGAACCAGACAAAGAACAATTAATGACCGATTGGAATAAAAGATTAGTAGATGGAGAATTATTGACTAAAAATTCCAGTTCTGTAAATATTGGAAAAGGAATTGCCAAATATTACAATTTGAAAGTTGGAGATACCTTAATTTTTGTTGGTCAAGGATATCATGGAATGCAAGCTGTGGGAGCTTTTCCTGTTTGTGGAATTTTAGACATGAAAAATCCTAATTTAAATAATGTAAGTGTGTTCATGTCGCTGCCTACTGCTCAAGATTTTCTATCGGCTAATGATTTAATGACACATTTAGTCATTAATAAAAAAGAATATAGCGATGAACAAACTATAGTTAGTTCTTTAAGTGAAAATTTTAAGGAGGAATATGAAATTATGACATGGCAAGAAATGATGCCAGAAATTCAGCAGGTTATTCAAGCAGATAGTGCTGGAGGTCTTGTGATGATATTTATTTTATATATGATTATAACCTTTGGAATTTTTGGAACCGTACTAATGATGACTCAAGAGAGAAAATACGAATTTGGCGTAGTAGTTTCCATAGGAATGAAGAAAATAAAATTAATGATTTCTATGGTTTATGAAACCATTTTTTTAACCTCAATTGGGGTTCTTACTGGAGTTGTCTTATCTAGGCCGCTTGTTATCCACTTTCACAACAATCCGTTAGAATTTCCTGCAGAACAAGCTGAAATGATGGAAAATCAAGGATTTGAAGCGATTATTCCATTTATGAGCTCTTACGATATTCCAATTACCCATGGGTTAATTATATTTTTTATTTCACTATTTATTTGCATCTATCCTATTATTACTATTTACAAGTTGAACCCTGTTAAAGCCATGAAAAGATAATATGAAAACAGTAATAAAAATAGCATGGCGAAATATTTGGCGAAATAAGCTGAGGAGTTTAACAGTGATTGTTTCTATGGTTTTAGGTCTTTTTTCTGGTCTTTTTGCTGTTTCTATGATGCTGGGTTTAAATGATCAGAGAATGGGTAGTGCAGTGGATTCCTATCTTTCCCATATTCAAATTCATCATCCATCTTTTAATGAGAACTTTGATATAAAGCATACTGTAGAAAACTTTGATTCCCTTAAAATTTCGCTTAAAAATGACCAAACTATTAAGGCATTTAGTTCAAGAACAATTATTTCTGGAATGGCATCTACAGCCCATGGTTCGGCAGGAATTCGTCTAATTGGAATTGATCCCACTTCAGAATCAAAAGTTACTAATGTGCATACTAGCATGGTCAAGGGTACTTACTTCACTAGTATTAAAAGTAAACCAGCCTTAATTGGTAAAAAATTAGCAGAGAAATTGCAATTAGATATTAAAAAGAAAATCTATTTAACATTTGTAGATGAAAATGGGGACCAGCAACGCATTAAAATAAAAGTAGAGGGTATTTTTAAAACAGCTAGCACCTTATTTGACCGTACCAATATCTACATGAAAAGAGAAGACTTACAAAAAATATTAGCTAACAATTCTGCCATTCACGAAATTGGAATTATTTGTGAAGATTTAAATATAGTGGATAGTAAAGTAGATGCTCTAAATAAAAGTTTTCCTAATAATAAGATAGAATCTTGGGGACAGATTGCCCCTGAGTTGGGTTATGCACAAGAAATTATGGGAAGTGTGGTCTATATTTTTATGGGTATTATTTTAATAGCACTTTCTTTTGGGATTATCAATACTATGCTTATGGCAGTATTGGAAAGAAAAAAAGAGTTGGGTATGTTAATGTCTGTGGGGCTTAATAAAAGAAAAGTATTTTTCATGGTAGTTTTTGAAACTCTATTTATTTCTTTAGTTGCAGCTCCAATAGGCATATTTTTATCCTATTCTTTTATCTCTTATTTTGGAATTCATGGTATAGACCTTTCTTCTGTAGGCGAAGGATTAGAAGAACTCGGAATTGGAACAAGAGTCTTTACCAAATTATCTTTCGATAATTATATAAATATTACCATTTTGACTTTGATTGTAACTTTTTTCTCATCCTTAATTCCTGCAAGAAGAGCTTTAAAATTAAACCCTGCAGAAGCAGTTAGAGCACTATAAAACTTATAAATATGAATGTAATTGAAACCAATAATTTAATTAAAATATACCAACAAGGAGATATTGAAGTAAAGGCTCTAAATGATGTGTCTATTAATTTTCAGCAAGGGGAGTTTACTGCAATAGTTGGTCCTTCCGGCTCTGGAAAAACCACATTTTTAAATTCTATTGGTGGACTTGACACACCCACGTCAGGAAAGGTAGTGATTAATAATACCGATATTACCAACCTAAAGTCCAATGAACTTATAGATTTTAGATTGCGCAACATAGGTTTTGTTTTTCAGGCTTATAATTTAATTCCTGTATTGACGGCAAAGGAAAATGTAGAGTTTATTATGTTAATGCAAGGAGATTCTGCAAGCGATAGAAAATCTAGAGCAGAGGAACTTTTAAATGCGGTTGGTTTGTCAGATCAAATAAATAGACGACCAGGACAACTATCGGGTGGTCAGCAGCAAAGAGTAGCAGTTGCTAGAGCATTGGCATCAAAACCCAAATTTGTTTTAGCAGATGAACCTACTGCCAATTTAGATTCTACATCTACTTCTAACCTTTTAGATATTATGCATAGACTAAATAAGGAAGAGAATATGACTTTCATATTTTCTACCCATGACCAAAGGGTTATAGATAGAGCTAAAAGAATAATTACTTTGGAGGACGGGAAAATTCTTTCGGACAAAAAGCAATAAAATGAGAATTTATTTTTTATGCTTTCTATTATTTTCTTTTAGTTTTTCATTTTTTTCTCAGGAAAATAAAAAAAACAAGTGGAAGGAAAAAGTAGAGTTTTCTGGTTTTATAAAGTATATGAATACCACTTCGGTTGTAGATTTGGATTCTTTAATTACAGACAATTTAATTCACAATAGAATAAGATTCAAAGCATATCTAAGCGATAAAATAACTACTGTTATTGAAATGCGAAATAGGATATTTTATGGGGAAGCAACCCGCTTAAATCCTAGCTTAGGTAAACAATTAGAAAAAGACAATGGACAAGTAGATTTGTCTTTTGTTTCCTTGGATAGAAATCCTTTAGTCATTCATTCTATTTTAGATAGAGCATATATTAGATACAGTGAAGATAACTGGGAGCTAACTGTTGGTAGACAAAGAATTAATTGGGGTGTTAATTTGGCTTTTAATCCCAACGATTTATTTAATGCCTACAGTTTGGTTGATTTTGATTACCAAGAAAGACCAGGAGTGGATGCAGTTAGGTTTCAATATTATGGAGACGATATGTCTAGTTTTGAAGGAGCTGTTCAAATTGGAAATTCCTTGGATAGTTCTGTAATAGCTGGATTGTGGAAATTCAATAAATGGAAGTACGATTTCCAATTTCTTGCCGCCAACTATTTTAAAGATATTGCTATTGGAACTGCATGGGCTGGTAATATTAAAAAAGCAGGATTTAAAACTGAAGTATCTTATTTTCAACCCAAATCTAAATTTTTTGAAAGTAACGGTGCTTTAAGTTTGTCTACTACCTTAGATTATTCGTTTAAAAAAGGCACTTATATCAACGCCTCAGTTCTTTACAATAGTTCAGGAATTAGTCAGCCATTAAATTCTTCGAATTTATTTCAAACTTTTATAGGAGATATTTCTGCCAAGTCGTTAATGCCATCAAAATGGACATATTTTGGACAAGTTAGTGGCGCATTTAATCCTGCACTTAATGGATCATTTGCTGTCTTTTATATGCAAGGAATAAATCTTGCTCTTTTTATGCCATCTATTGTTTACAATATTAACGATGATTGGGAGTTGATGCTTACTGCACAATCTGCCTTTGGAGAGTTAAATACTAAATTCCAGTCCATGGGTTCGGGTGTTTACTTAAGAACCATGTATAGTTTTTAGTGCCAAATAAATCCTTTTTTTTGCACTATCTATTATTCGAATAAACGGTAAAAAGTATTTAATAATCCTGAATTTGTATTATTAGATTGTCTTTAACAAAACTACATTTGTTAATAATTAAATTTATTTAAATGAAAAAAATATTTATATCTGGTGGAAGTGGTTATTTAGCTTTGCACTGCATTAAAATGGCCATTGAAAATGGCTATCAAGTAAAAACTTCTGTAAGAAACGAATCAAAAAAAGTAGAAGTACTAAACTCAATTAAAGAGCATTTAAAAAACCCTAAAGATTTAGAATTTTGTTTTTTAGACTTATTAAAAGATGAAGGATGGGAAGAATCTATGATGGGTTGTGATATTTTAATACATATTGCCTCTCCATTTCCATTTAAACAACCTAAAAATGAACAAGATTTAATTAAGCCTGCAGTAGATGGTACATTAAGAGCTTTAAATGCAGCCAAAAAAGCAAATATTAACAGAGTAATTATTACTGCTTCTGTTGCCTCCATTGCGTTTGGTCATAATAAACAAAATATAACTGTTAGCCATAAAGATTGGACCAATACCAATAGTTCAAAAGGAGTTGATGCATATATGAAAAGTAAAACTTTTGCTGAAAAAGCTGCTTGGGAATTTGTCAATAAAGAGAAGAATTCTTCAATGAAACTGACTACTATTCATCCATCGGGGATATTTGGAGCTCCTCTTGGCAAAAATATTTCTGGAACTTCTATGAATTTTATTGAACAATTTATTACTGGGAAAATTCCAGCTTGCCCAAATATTTCATTTGGTTTTATTAACGTAAAAGATGTTGCTAAACTTCATATTGAAAGTTTAACTAAGCCAGATTCAGAAAACAAGAGAATTATTTGTAGCCATAGCGAACCGATAGAAATGTTGGAAGTAGCAAAATTTTTAAGAGAAAGTGGTTTTAATAAAGCACCATCAAAAAAACTTCCTGATTTTGTTGTTAAAATGATGGCTTTGATTAACAGCGATATGAAATCAATGAAAACTTATTTAGGAGTTAAAACAATATTTGATACCTCACAAACAAAAGAAATTTTTGATTGGAATCCAATTTCAGTCAAGGAAACTATTGTAGAGTCTGGAATAGCAGTAAATAAAATATTAGAAAATAAGATTTAATAAATTTATATAATAACTAAATCTCAATTTTTTTTGGATAAACTAGCTAAAAAGTATAATATAAATTCTTATTCTTGGCTGATTTGGTTTGGTTCTCAAATGAAATAGTTCATAATATATTGATTGATATAAATTTTAATAAGTTATTTGCAAAATGAAACCAATTTTACATTTATCATCTATTAGTGAATTAGCGAAACTAGAAGGAATTACCTTGCAACATCCATTAGTTTCTGTTGTAGATTTTTCGAACGTTAAATTTGAATTTGATTCAGGGACTAAACTCACAGCAGATTTTTATCAAATATTTTTTAAAAATTATTGTTCCAGTAATATTTCTTATGGAAGAGAAAAATTAGACTTTCAAGACGGAAGTTTATTCTGTCTATCCCCTAACCAAATACTTACTTTTCAAAATGAAGTAGAAAATGATATGGAAACTAAAAAAGATAAATCAGGTTGGGGTTTATTTTTTCATCCAGATATTATTAGAAAGACACCATTAGGAGAAAAGATTAAAGAATATTCCTTTTTTTCATATGAAATGTCAGAAGCATTACACTTGTCAGAAAAAGAAAAACTTGTCTTGTCTGAATGTGTACAAAATATTCAAAAAGAACTCTCACAAAATACAGACATTCACAGCCAAAATATTATAGTCTCAAATATTGAACTATTTCTTAATTATTGTCTTAGATATTATGGAAGACAATTTATTATCCGAAAGCCTATAAATAACCATGTTTTGATCCAATTGGAAAATTACTTAAGATTGTATTTTAAAAGCAACAAACATAACGATAGAGGTTTGCCTACTGTTCAGTATTTAGCAAGCCAGGTCAATTTATCTCCTAATTATTTAAGTGACCTGCTTAAAAATGAGGTTGGAATGAATGCACAAAGTTTTATACATTCTTATATAATTGAAGAAGCAAAATCAATATTATTAAACTCAAATTATAGGATAAGTGAAATAGCCCATAATTTAGGTTTTGAATATCCCCAATATTTTAGTAAACTTTTTAAACAAAAAACAGGTTTATCACCATTTGAATATAGAAATTTAAATTAACAGACTTTTTTAAGAAAAAAACGAAAATGTTTAGTCTTTTGTAGTAATAATTAAACAAAACTTATTATTTTCGCTCCGTGACTAAAAACCTACTCTGTTATATCCTTTTTTTTCCACTCTTTGTGGTTTCTCAAAACCATACTTTAAGTGGATATGTTAAAGATGCTAAAACTGGGGAAGCATTAATTGGGGTAAGTATTTTTGTAGAAAAAGAATCTAAAGGAGTTTCTACCAATGTTTATGGATATTACTCAATTTCTCTAAATGCTGGTCAATACGATGTGAAATACTCTTATGTAGGATATTCTAGCGTTGTTAAAAATGTTGAATTTTCAGAACCCATTAGGTTAAATATAGAATTATCGGAAAGCCAAGATATACTAGATGAGGTAGTGGTAGAAGCCAAACAGAGCGATGAAAATACCAAAGGAACCCAAATGGGAAAAATTGATTTGTCCATGGACAAAATCAAAACAATTCCAGCATTTATGGGAGAAGTAGATGTTCTTAAAACCATTCAGTTTTTACCAGGCGTTTCGTCCGGTGGTGAGGGTAACACTGGTTTTTATGTAAGGGGAGGAGGCCCTGACCAAAATCTCATATTGTTGGATGAAGCTACGGTATACAACGCTTCCCATTTATTTGGTTTCTTCTCTGTTTTTAATGCAGATGCTATAAAAAATGTCTCTCTTATAAAAGGAGGAATGCCGTCTAACTATGGGGGAAGGTTGTCTTCAGTTCTGGACATTTCCATGAAAGATGGCAACTACAAATCGTTTCAAGCAGATGGTGGAATAGGTGTTATAGCATCTAGACTAACCCTTCAAGGCCCAATTAAAGAAGATACCGCATCTTATATTATCTCTGGAAGAAGAACCTATATAGATGTCTTAGCAGAGCCATTTATTCCCGAAACTTCTCCATCTAAAGGTTCAGGCTACTATTTTTTCGATCTTACTGCAAAACTCAATTGGAGACTTTCAGATAAAGACCGATTGTATTTAAGTAGTTATTTTGGACGAGATATTTTTTCATTTAAAAACCAAGATTTAGATTTTGTTTTCAATGTTCCATGGGGAAATGCTACTGCTTCGCTAAGGTGGAACCATTTATTTAGCGATAAGCTATTTGTAAATACAACAGCTGTTTTTACAGATTATAATTTTGCTTTCGAAGGCGGTTCTAATGGGTTTAACTTTAGGTTAGCTTCTGGAATAAGAGATTTAAATCTCAAGCAAGACTATACTTATTACCACAACTCCTTACACAATATTAAGTTTGGTTGGAACTACACTTTTCATCGTTTTGTTCCATCAAGTTTATCTGCAAGTTCTGGCGATGTTGAATTTACTACTATAGATGAGGTTAAGATTTTCGGAAATGAATATGCTGTTTACTTTCAAGACGAATGGGATGTTAATGAAAATTTAAAAATAAATATAGGGTTTAGACTTTCTGCTTACCAGCACATTGGCCCTTTTACAAGATATTATAAAAACCCTAATAGTGGAGCTACAGACAGCACTACCAATTATTCTAATTTCGAATCTATTAAAACTTATTTTGGACCAGAGCCAAGATTTTCTGCAAGATATTTACTACCTGATAATTCTTCTTTTAAGTTTGGGTTTGCCCACAACTACCAATATATTCACTTGGCATCTGTTTCATCGGTTTCTTTACCCACAGACTTATGGTTTCCAAGCACCGAACAAGTAAAACCACAGGTAGGAACACAGTATAGCATAGGTTATTTCAGAAATTTTTTAAAAAACAACTACGAAGCTTCAGTAGAAGCCTATTATAAAGATTTGAATAATTTGATAGAGTACAAGGAAAACTCTTTTCCAGAGGATAATTTAAATAACAATGTAGATAACCAACTTACCTTTGGCAACGGATATTCTTATGGAGCAGAGTTTTTTATTAAAAAAAGAACTGGCGATTTCAATGGCTGGATTGGTTATACCTATTCTAAAACCATGAGAAAATTTGACGCTATTGATAATGGAGAGTGGTTTCCAGCGAAATACGATAGAAGAAACGACCTTTCTTTGGTTGGACAGTACCAAATAAGTGACAGAGTAAATATTGGAGCTGTTTTTGTTTACGCTACAGGCAACGCTATTTCACTTCCCGAAAGAAGATGGTTTTCGTTAGAAGAGAATAGAATTATTACTGTTTGGAGCAAAAGAAATCAATACAGACTAAACCCTTACCATAGGTTAGATATTTCCTTAACCATTGATGCCAAGGCTTACAAAGAAAAATTAAATGCAGAAACCAATAAAATGGTGAAAGTGAAAAAGAAGGTTACTTCTTCTTGGAATTTTTCTGTTTACAATGCATATAATAGAGCCAATCCATATTTTATATTCTTTGATTTTAGTGGCGATCCTCTTCAAGGAACTGCAGAATTTGGTGCAAGCCAAGTTTCTCTTTTTCCAATTTTACCAAGTGTTACATGGAATTTTAAATTTTAATGAAAAATATATACTACATATTGTTAATTGGTCTTTTAGGATGTACAAAATCCATAGTTTTTGAATTGCCAGAAATAGAACAAACTATTGTGGTGGAAGCTACTGTAGAAAGTGGATTGCCTCCAAGAGTTATTTTAACCAATAGTCAGGGCTATTTTGAAGCAATAGACAGTAGTATTCTTTCTGATATTTTTATCCACGATGCAGATGTGGTTCTAAGCGATGGTATCGAAAGTTATACCTTACAAGAATTTAATTTTAATGGACTTTATATATACACTTCTTTGGATTTCGGTGCAATAGGTCAGTTTGGTAAAACTTATTCACTTTCTATTCAAGTAAATGATAAGAATGTATATTCAACTACTACAATTCCTCAGCCACTTTTTATAGATAGTTTATGGTTTGATAAATATGTAGCTTACGATTCTTTGGGCTTGATAGGCGCTAGGTTTAGTGATCCGGATACTTTAGGGAATTGTTACAGATGGTTTGCTCAAAGAATTAATTCTTATACTTACAATTATCCTCCTCCTTTTGACAATGTGAAAGGAACCATTAAAGATTCTCGTCCTTTACCACCAATAGGAAGTTCTACAGATGATAAGTTGTTCAATGGATTGTCTTTTGATTTTATATTTCCTAGAGGAAAAGATGGTCTTTCAGATGGACCGGACGATAACAATGTAGAATCTGGGTTTTACAAGATTGGGGATACTATTTTAGTAAAATCTACCACCACTACTTATCCAATCTACTTGTATGTAAGAGCCATGGAAAATGCTGCGGCTTCCGAAGGAAGTATATTTTCTTCTCCAGGAAATCTCCCTTACAATGTACAAGGAGACGGAATTGGGATTTTTTATGGATATGGAGTTTCTTACGATACTTTAATTTGTGAATAAGTTTTTTTCACTAACCTATTCATAAATAATATATTTGAAATCTAAAAAATTATTTATGTCAACTATTGAAAAAGTTAAGTGCTTAATTATTGGTTCTGGTCCGGCAGGATTTACTGCTGCAATTTATGCTTCTAGAGCAAATATGTTTCCAGTTCTATACCAAGGTATACAGCCAGGAGGTCAGTTAACTACTACTACAGATGTAGATAATTTCCCAGGTTATGCCAAGGGGGTTAATGGCACTCAAATGATGGTAGATTTGGAAGAACAAGCCAAGCGTTTTGGTACTGATGTAAGATCTGGTATGATTACCAAAGTTGATTTTACAGGACCAGTTCATAAGGTATGGGTAGACAATAAATTAGAAATTCACTCAGATACTATTGTTATCTCTACTGGTGCATCTGCTAGATATTTAGGTTTGGATTCAGAGCAGCATTATTTGTCTAATGGTGGTGGAGTTTCAGCTTGTGCAGTTTGCGATGGTTTCTTTTACAAAGGACAAGAAACGGTAATTGTTGGTGCTGGAGATTCTGCTTGTGAGGAGGCTTCTTATTTGGCCAATATTTGTACCAAAGTCACTATGCTGGTAAGAAGAGATGAATTTAGAGCTTCTAAAATAATGGCTGATAGGGTAAGAGGTATTGAAAATATAGAAATATTACACAATACAGAATTAGATGAGGTGTTGGGTGATGGCAATGTGGTTACTGGAGCTAGGGTGGTTAATAATAAAACCCAAGAAAAGCATGAAATAGCTTGTACAGGAGTGTTTATAGCCATTGGACATACACCAAATACCAAAGTATTTAATCCTTGGTTATCTATGGACGAAAACGGATATATAGT
>JADHMB010000082.1 GCA_016780365.1 Flavobacteriales bacterium | reverse complement strand
AACCAAAGACATAAAAAGAGAAATAGACAGAAGTTTAAAAAACTTTAAATAACTAAAATTCAGTATTTTAGTATAATTCAATTTAATAATTAGTTTAATATATTGTCAATAGTATTAAACGATACATAATGGTAATTATTTCTTGCTTTTTGATAAACTTTTTTCGCCCAAATTTTATGCTCTTGATTTTTTGAAAGCTCTAAATAAAGAGGCTGTAAAAACTTTCTTCTTCCAATTTTCACCAAAAATTTTTCTAAATTTTCAAAAGCTGGCCTATAGTCATTTTTAATACTTTGCAAAAACCAAACAGCCACTATTTCAGAATTTCCACTATTAGATAGATTAAATACTTTATCTAAGTCTTCCATTTGATCAAGGGATAGACTTTCAGGAAGATGTTTTAAGAAATGTAACCATTCGTGGGTAGACCATTTCTCACTAACAACTTTAAGCTCTTGTGCCCCACCATCTAAAAATGTGGCAACAGAACTTTCAACGTTTTTAAATCTTAGAGAATTAATTTTTGGACAATTTTTAGGAATTCCAGAATCAAAAACCCACTGCTCTACATTTAATCCTTTGAAATTATCATCTAATAGATTTTCTTTTAGATAAGACAAGAATTCCTCAGTGACTATGGTTTGAAATTTATGGTCGTTAAAGTATTTTTTTAAAAACTCATCCATTTTATCTCTTCCTATATTTTCTTCCAACATTCTTAAAAAGAAATAACCTTTTTCATAGGCAATATCAGTCATGGCATCATCTGGATGTTTGCCTTTCATATTCAATCTCAACAATTGCATTGCTGGTTGAGAGTTATCTACCTGATTTTGAAGATCTTGAAAACCTAGAAGAGCCAACATTTCAGAATAATCTCTACCGTACAATGCTTCCATAATCCTTCGTTCAAAATAAACTGTAAAACCTTCATTTAACCAAAAGTCATTCCAAGTAGCGTTGGTTACTAAGTTTCCACTCCATGAATGGGCCAATTCATGAGCAATTAAAGAAACCAAACTACGATCGCCTGCTATTATGGTAGGAGTTGCAAAGGTTAATCTTGGATTTTCCATTCCACCAAAAGGAAAACTAGGAGGCAAAACAATAACATCGTATCTGTCCCAGTCGTATTTTCCGTACAATTGCTCAGCTACATCTACCATTTTTCCCATATCAATTAATTCATTAGCACATTCCTCTACCATGGACGGTTCTGCATAAACTCCTGTTCTATAATCAATGGCTTTAAACTCTAAATTACCAACTGCTAAGGCAATTAGATATGGTGGAATTGGTTGATTCATTTTAAAACTATAAACATTATTAGTATCCATTTCTTGAGGATTAGCAGCACTCATAACAGCCATCATATTTTCCGGAGTATTAATTTTTGCAGAATAAGTTATTCTTAATCCAGGAGTGTCTTGAATTGGAATCCAAGATCTTGTAAAAATAGATTGTCCTTGGGTATACATAAATGGAAAAGTTTTACCTGCAGTTTGGTTAGGGAGTAACCAGTCAAGTGCTTCGGACTTATTAGTAGTTTCGTAAAAAATAACCACCTCATTGGATTGGGAATTTAAAATAACAGAGAGAGCAGAGCCTAGTAATTCATCAAATTCACCAAACGAATATTCAAGACTATTACCATTACCATCTTGAATGCTATCAATTTTTAAATATTTGGTATCTAGCTTTAATAAATCAGCTTTTCTATTTTCATCAAATCGATGGGTTACTGAACCTTTTAATTTTTTTTCCTGAAAGTTAACAGAAAGCTCTAAATGGGTATTTAAAATGGGTAAATCTTGATAATTTGAAAGAGTGTGCATATCTATAATTAAATTTTTATCCTCTGAGAAGTCCTTATTTTTAGTTTTAGAATCACAACTTGACAACATTCCAAATAGTGAAAATATTGTTACAACAAAATTAATTTTCATTTTATTAAATTTTACCAAAAATAGTATTTCAAATTGACAAAAATTGACGATTGTATTTTATATAAAATTTACAGATTAAAAAATTTGTTTATTTTCACAATTGGATATCTAAAATAAACTTATGACAACTATTGAAGCCAATGCAAAACACCCTAAGGGTTTAATGACCTTATTCTTCTCTGAAATGTGGGAAAGATTTTGCTATTATGGAATGAGAACACTTCTTACTCTTTTCCTTGTTAAATCATTAATGATGGGAGATAGCGAAGCTTCTTTAATTTACGGCGCTTACACTGGATTAGTTTATGCTGCCCCTATATTGGGCGGTAGAATGGCCGATAAGTATTTAGGTTACAGATATGCAGTAATGTTGGGAGCAATTTTAATGGCCATAGGAGAATTTTTAATTCTAGGAGAAAGTAAAGAAATGCTTTACATTGGAATGGGAGCACTAATTATTGGAAATGGATATTTCAAAGCCAATATTTCTACCATAGTAGGTAAATTATATGAAGACAACGACCCAAGGAGAGATTCTGGATTTACTATATTCTATATTGGAATAAATATTGGAGCACTTTTAGCAACAACAGTGGTTGCCTATGTTGGAGAAACCTATGGGTTTACTTATGGTTTTGGCTTGGCAGGTCTAGGAATGTTATTGGGACTATTTATTTTCTGGTCTGGACGAAAAAACTATGCTGCTGCGCCAGGACTTGACATTCATGAAGAAGGGAAGAAAAAAGTATTAGGTCCTTTAAATATGGTTCAAATAATAACTTTGGGTTCTCTATTTTTAATACCTCTTTGTTATGTGCTAATAATGCAAAATCAATGGCTGGACTATATTCTATTGGCACTATTTATAGGAATTTCTATTACCCTAATAAGATCTGGAAGCAAAGAAGATAAGTTACAGAACGTTTCAATATGGAAAGACCGAATGATTGCCTTAATTATATTTATGGTAATCAATATATCATTTTGGGCTTGTTTTGAGCAAGCAGGAACATCTCTAACTCTTTTTGCAGATAGAAACGTGGACAGGTTTATTTTTGGTTGGGAAATGCCTGCAAGTATGACCCAGTTCTTTAACCCTTTCTTTATTATATTATTTGGTTCTATATTTTCGGTGATGTGGGTGAAGCTATCTAAAATTGGTAAAAACCCAAGTATTCCATTAAAGTTTTGTTTTGGAATAGTTCAGTTGGCTTTGGGATTTCTATTGACCCAAGTGGGCTTTCAATTTGTAAATGAAGCATACCAAGTTCCACTTTTAACCTTGGTATTTTTATATATGCTTCATACTACTGGAGAATTATTCCTTTCTCCTATTGGACTTTCTATGGTTACCAAACTTTCACCAAAAAGTATGGCTGGAACTGCAATGGGCGCTTGGTTCTTGAGTTTTGCTATTGCCAATTACGTTGGAGGAAAAATAGCTGCACTAACTGGTGGTCATGGCGGTGGAGAAGTATCTTCTGCAGAAGATGGATTACTTCAATATTTAGATACATTTGCTACAATAGGCTATGTGCTTTTAGCAATAGCTGCTCTGATTTTTGTTCTAAATAAGCCTATACAGAAACTGATGCACGGAGTAGAGTAATCTAGAAAATTTTACTAGGGTTCATTATATTTTTGGGATCAAAAACTTTTTTAATTTCTCTCATTAAATTTAGTTCTATATCCTGATATGCAATATCCATATAATCTTTTTGTACCCATCCAATACCATGCTCACCTGAGATAGTTCCTCCCAAAGAAACAGTAAGTTGAAATATTTCTCTTATTGCTAGGGGGAGTTCATTGTCCCATTGTTTTTGGGTTAAATCTCCTTTGATAATATTAACATGTAGATTGCCATCACCAGCGTGACCATAACAAATCGACTCAAATCCATATTTTTTACCAATTTCTTTCACACCAGATAATAGTTCTGGGAGTTTATAGCGTGGCACCACTGTATCTTCTTCCTTATATATGCTATTTACTTTAACTGCCTCCCCTATTCTTCTTCGTATAAACCATAACTTTTCTTTCTGAGCTTCATCTTCAGCAAATAAAATATTTTCATCTGAGTTGTGGGCTTCTACCACTTCTAGAACTTTTTGTATTTCGTCCATTAATGGTTCTGGTTGGTTTCCATCTACTTCTATTAATAGCAAAGCTTTTACATTATCAGACATTTCTAGCTCTGCTTCTTCAATATATTTGATGGTATAATCCACTGCATTTCTATCCATAAATTCCATAGCTGAGGGAACTATACCAGCTTTAAAAATAGAAGCAACTGCACTGCAAGCGTCAACTGCAGATGAAAAAGGAACCAAAATTAGTTTATTGTATTTAGGTAATGGAATTAGTTTAAGGGTGGCCTTTGTTACGATACCTAAAGTTCCTTCACTACCAATCATTAATTGAGTAAGGTTATATCCAGTAGAGTTTTTCAAGGTGTCTGCACCAGTTTTAATAATATCACCATTTGGTAGTACAACCTCAAGATTCAAAACAAAATCTTTGGTAACTCCATATTTAACAGCTCTAGGACCACCACTATTTTCTGCAATATTACCACCAATAAAACAACTGCCTCTACTTGCTGGGTCTGGAGCATAATACAATCCTTTTTTAGCTACTTCATCTTGCAATACTTGGGTAATAACTCCTGGCTGTACATGAACCTGTAAATTGTCTTGATCTATTTCTAATATTTTATTGAACCTTTCCATTGAAAGACCAATTCCTCCGTGAATAGAGAGCGAACCACCACTTAGTCCAGTTCTTGCACCAATTGGAGTAACAGGTATAGTATTTTTAAATGCCAATTTCATTATTTTAGCAACTTGATCAGCATCTTTTGGTTTTACCAATACTTCAGGGGGAAAACTTAAGTTTTCAGTTTCGTCATGTCCATAGTTAATTAAGCTTTCTTTATCTATTAAAACATTCTCTTTTCCTACCAAGAGTAAAATTTCTTTTAAAATAGATTCAGATATTTTATTATATAATTTTTTGGACATTCATGTTAAAAATACATAAAGATGGGTATTAAAAGCACAAATATTTGCAACAAAAGATAAACAATCAACTATTTTTTACAAAACTAATTGGAGATTTCAATAGGAGCATTATATTTGCACTCGAAAATTTGATTCGTTAGCTCAGCTGGTAGAGCACATCCCTTTTAAGGATGGGGTCCTGGGTTCGAACCCCAGACGAATCACTTAAGCCTTCTTAACAGAAGGCTTTTTTATTTTAGAGCATGTTCAATTAGTTGTTCTATTGTCACATAATTTAAAGCTTTATCGTGTGTTGCTTCTAAATATACTTTAGGAGCTTTTCCTGCATCGTAGGCTTCTTTCCATCTAAGAACGCATAAACACCACTTATCGCCTGGGATTAGCCCAGGAAAACTATAAGCTTCATTCGGGGTGGTTAGATCGTTTCCTTTAGATTTAGAGAATTCTAGAAATTCTTTGGTCATTACAGAGCACACTACATGGGTTCCATAATCAGAACTTCCTGTATTACAAAAACCATCTCTGTAGAAACCAGTTTTGGGATTATTACAGCATAATTCAAGTTTTTCCCCGAATACATTCATCGATTGGGCAATTTCATGTTGGGCATTGGACAATATCATAAATAGAATAATTAGTTTATTTAACATCAATTAAAATTAATAGATAATTGATTAGGATATAAAATTGATTAAGTTATTTACATTTGTGGTAAATCTACCCAAGTGCTGGAATTGGTAGACGGGCTACGTTGAGGTCGTAGTGCACTTTGTGCGTGAGGGTTCGACTCCCTCCTTGGGTACAATTAACAGATAAGAGGTGCTTGCATAATGCAAACATTGGTGCAAACATCTCTTTTTTTCATAGTTGACTTAGTTAAGAAAGCAAAGGGAGGTTACTCTTTTATTACTTTCACTTCCTGAACCCTATCATCATAAGCTACTTTTAAAATGTAAATACCTTTAGAATAATCTCTTAGACTGATAGTGGTTTCATTGGTGGTTTGTAGCCTATTTCCAATTAAATCATATACTTCAGTTTGAATATTTCCATTAAAATTCTCTATTGAAATAGTAATATCTTCACTTGTTGGGTTGGGATAAATCAAAAAATTATTTAAGTTTTCAATTATATCAACTGATGAAGGGTTACAATCATTACTGAAAACCGTATGACTATCAATAGCAGCAGACCAATTATTAGCAGACCAAGCACTGTCATCAA
>JADHMB010000015.1 GCA_016780365.1 Flavobacteriales bacterium | reverse complement strand
AAGAACTATTTTGAATTACGATCCTATTCCTATTGAATCTCTTATTGGTAGCAAAACAAAACCTACAAAAAAAATGGAAGAGGTGGAAATTGATGTCCTTAAGAATTACGCAGCAGAAGATGCTGATCTAACTTTTCAACTATACCTAAAATTTAGCAAGGAACTGAAAAATCTTGATTTAGAACACTTGTTTTACAATATTGAAATTCCACTTATGAGGGTGCTTCACGACATGGAGAGACAAGGAATTAAAATAAACACAGAATCTTTAAGTAGTTTTTCTAAAAATCTAAATATTAGCTTGGCTAAATTAAAGCAATCAATTTTTCAACTTAGTGAGACAGAGTTTAATATCGATTCTCCAAAACAGTTAGGAGAAGTGATTTTTGGTAAATTAAATCTTGATGAAAAAGCAAAAAAAACCAAAACTGGCCAGTACAAAACTGACGAAGCAACTTTAAATAAACTTAACGGTGTTCACCCAATTATAGCAGATATTTTAAACTACAGAACAAGAAAGAAACTGCTATCTACCTATGTAGATGCACTACCAAAGTTAATTTCCCCAGTGACTAATAAAATTCATACGAATTATATGCAAGCTGTAACTTCAACAGGAAGATTAAGCTCTAACAAACCAAATCTTCAAAATATTCCTATAAGAACAGAGCTTGGAAAAGAAATAAGAAAAGCATTTTGCTCATCGGATAGTAACCATCTTTTGCTATGTGCAGATTATTCCCAAATTGAACTAAGAATTATAGCAGGATTAAGCAAAGACGAATCTATGATCAATGCATTTACTATTGGCCGAGATATTCATACTGAGACAGCTTCAAAAATTTTTCATGTTAATCTAGAAGAAGTTTCACGAGAAATGAGAAGTAAAGCAAAAATGGTAAATTTTGGAATTATTTATGGGATTTCTGCATTTGGTCTATCCCAGAGACTAGGGGTTAAAAGAACTGAAGCAAAAGAAATTATTGACAATTATTTTTTAGAATTTCCAAAGATTAAACAGTATATGGACTCAACCATTTCATTTGCCAAAGAAAAAGGATATGTAGAAACCATTTTTAAAAGAAAACGCTTTTTACCAAACATAAGCAGTGGCAATGCAACAATGAGAGGCTTTGATGAGAGAAATGCAATAAATGCACCTATCCAAGGAAGTGCAGCAGATATAATCAAACTGGCAATGGTAAATATTCATAAAAAAATGTTGGTTCAAAAAATGGAATCAAAATTATTACTTCAGGTTCATGATGAATTAGTTCTAGACATGGTCAAAGAGGAACAAAAAGATTTGGAAAAACTGGTTAAGCAAGAAATGATGGAGGCGGTAAAATTCAATGTCCCTTTAGAAGTAGAGATTGGGAGTGGAGAGAATTGGCTAATTGCACATTAATAATTACGTCTAATTTTTCCCTCTAAATTTTAAAATAAGTTCTACTGTAGAATACATTATTCCAATAAGTAATAACATTCCATAAATTATTTTATGCTCTAATTGTCCTTTTATTAGAACCGTGAAAGTGCTTACAACAATTATTTTAATAAATAGGCTAGTGTAGGTTAATGCAAATGCATGGGTTTTAAAAGCATTAAAAAGTTTTCCTATAATTTTGGAAAACAAAATCAAAAATAAAACACAACAAACTCCGTAAGCAATAGATAAAGATAGACCCATGAAATAACTTTTAAGGGCGCGAATGTAGTATACTGTTTGAAAGATTAGACATCTGATTGATGTTTTTTTTTACCCTATCAAAAAAAATGATTTCCAATACCTTTTTTAGAGTATTTTAATAAATTTAATGGCATAAAAAGGAAGCTAAAACTGTAAGTAAAACAAAAAAATAGTAGAATATTGAATTTTAACCTTAATTTTGAATAATAGATATTTTATGAAATACTTATCCATATTTTCGTTTTTAATTTTTAGTCTATCTTTTAATGCGCAATGTAAAAGTCTTTCCAAACAATGTGCTAAAAATATTGGAGAGGGTTATCTGCTTTCTGGACAGGACATTAGTTTTGTATTGTCTCCTGGGAAAAAACAGCAATGTATTACTACATTTTACGAAAATCAAGATTACAGAATATCAATTTGCTCTGACTCAACTTTAGGGAACATTCATATGACAATTAGAAATTCTAAAAGACAACTTCTTTATGACAACCATAGTAATGGAAATAATTCTTTTGACTTTAAAGTAAGTGCCACTCAACAGCTAATAATATCCTTAATAGCTCCAGAAAATAATTTAACGGACGAACTTAATCAACCAGTAGATGTCTTTGGATGTGTTTCTGCTGTAGTTGGGTTTAGATTTTAACAAAAACATTTCGTAAATTTGATTGAAATAGATTTAAGATGAATACAATTTTTTTAGGTATAATAGGCCCCCCGCAGATAATCATAATATTAATTGTTGTGCTTTTACTTTTTGGAGGGAAGAAGATTCCAGAACTTATGAGAGGCTTGGGTAAAGGAGTTAAAGAGTTTAAAGAAGCTACTAAAAACGAAGAAGAATCTGAAAATAAAGATTAAAAAAATTGAATATACCAGAGTCTTTAGCAGACATTCAGGAAAAAATAATTAAAAAGGAAATCTCCTTAGTCCAAATCTGCCAAGAATATATTAATAGAATAAAATCTTCCACCAGTAATGCATATATAGAGGTCTTTGAAGAAGAAGCCTTGTCAAAAGCTGAAAAAATTCAAAAAAAAATAATAGGAAATAATTTTGGCCTTTTGGCTGGAATATTTGTAGGGCTTAAGGATAATATCTGCTACAAAGATCACAATTTGACTGCATCTTCTAAGATGCTAGAGGGATTCAAATCCTTATTTTCTGCAACAGCTGTTGAAAAAATACTAAATGAAGATGCTATAATTTTAGGAAGACTTAATTGCGATGAATTTGCAATGGGAAGTTCCAATGAGAATAGTATTTATGGACCGGTTAAAAACCCTAAAGATGAAAAAAAAGTACCGGGAGGTTCTTCTGGAGGCTCTGCTGCTGCTGTGGCAGAGGGCCTTTGTAATATCGCTTTAGGTTCTGATACTGGAGGCTCTATTAGACAACCTGCTTCTTTTTGTGGAGTTATTGGCATGAAACCTTCCTATGGTAGAATTTCCAGAAATGGATTGATAGCATATGGTTCAAGTTTTGATCAAATTGGTGTTTTTTCTAAAACAATTCAAGATGCAAATATTCTTATTCATGTTATGAGTGGAAGCGATGAATTTGATAGTACTGTTTCGTCCCAAGAGCCAAGTAATAAAGAAATTCAATTGCCTAATAAAAAATTCAATTTTGGAATACCTGATGAATATTTGAAATTTGAAGGCCTAGATATCGAAATCAAAAATAAATTATTGTCCGTTATTGAAAATTTAAAAGAGGATGGGCATAAAGTAGAAGTTTTAAAGTTTCCTTTTTTAAAATATCTTGTACCAACTTATTATGTTCTAACTACTGCAGAAGCAAGCTCAAATTTAGCAAGATACGATGGAGCACATTTTGGTTTTAGGTCCAATAATTCCGAAGATATAAATTCTACCTATGAAAATTCAAGATCTGAAGGGTTTGGAATAGAAGTTAAACGACGTATTATGCTGGGTAATTTTGTCCTTAGTTCTGGGTATTACGATGCGTATTTTACAAAGGCTCAAAAAGTTCGAAGATTAATTAAAACTAAAACAGAAGAAATGTTGAAAAATAATGATGTTCTTATTCTTCCTACAGCACCTTCTACCGCTTTTAATATTGGAGAAATAAAAGACCCCATAAAAATGTATTTACAAGACATATTTACTGTTCATGCTAATATAACTGGCGCTCCCGCAATTTCACTGCCAATTGGAACCCATAGTAATAATCTTCCTTTTGGTATTCAATTAATGGCTAATAGTTTTCAAGAAAATACTCTTTTTGAAGTTTCAAATTTATTAATAGAAAAGTATTTAGAATGAAACATCTTCTAGTAGAAGAGTATGAATATGATTTTAGTCTCCTTGGTATTTGTTGCCATGAGAAAGATTATCGACTTTGTTGGGCGGTTAATAGCACTTTAGATTTAAACCTTACAAAATCTGGAAAAGATATTGAGTTGATTTTTAACAAGAAATCAAAACCTAATGCAAATTTTCCAATTTTTTCATATATAAATGATGTAAATTCCAATGAATATTATTTAATTGGAAACAAATGCGAGCGAAGCTGGTTAATTCCTGAAAAATCTCACATTGATTTTTTTTTATTAGTTAAATCTGACGAAAAAAAAACTTACGATTATTATTTAAAGAAACTTAGAAAAATTCCATTTATATTAACAGCACATTCTGTAGTAGTAGAACAATTAAAATCAAAAGAAAATCTAATTTTTTAAAATGAGTAAAAGAACAAAAATTGTAGCAACTGTTGGCCCTTCAACATCTAGTGAGGAAGTATTAAAAGCAATGATTAAGGAAGGAGTTAACGTCTTTAGAGTTAATTTTTCTCATGGTATTCATCAAGACCATATTAATGCAATTAAAAAAATCCGAACTGTGGATGAGCAGTTAGGTACCCATTCTGCAATACTGGCAGACTTGCAAGGTCCAAAAATAAGAATAGGCGACATGCCGGAAAAGGGACTTTTACTTGAAAATAATCAAGAATTTATTTTAACTACACTTGAAGAAAGAGATTTAAAAAAATCCGCTCAAATATTTATTGATAGGATCCCTAAAGACGTAAAAAAAGGAGAAAAAGTTCTTTTAGATGATGGGAAAATACATTTAGAAATTGTAGAAACCAATTTGAAAGACACTGTTAAAACTAGAGTAGTTGCTGGTGGATTATTATTTTCTAAAAAGGGACTCAATTTACCTGAAACCAATATTAATATTTCAAGTTTGACAGTGAAAGATAAAGCTGATTTGGTAGTGGCTTTAGAACAAAAAGTAGATTGGATTGGATTTTCGTTTGTGAGATCTGCAAGGGAAGTTATTGAGCTAAGACATTTAATAAATAGTCACAACGGAAACGCAAAGATTATTGCAAAGATTGAAAAACCTGAAGCGGTAAGTAATCTCCATGGAATATTGGTAGAGACTGACGCTGTGATGGTTGCAAGAGGAGATTTAGGTGTTGAAATTCCACTTGAATCGGTTCCTTTAGTCCAAAAAAAGATTGTCTCTATGGCACAAGATTTAGCAAAACCCGTAATTATTGCAACCCAAATGATGGAAAGCATGATGGACAACATTACGCCAAATAGGGCTGAAGTTAATGACGTAGCCAATGCAGTTATGGATGGAGCAGATGCAGTAATGTTAAGTGGAGAAACTTCTGTAGGAAAACATCCTATTGAAGTAATTAAAATAATGACTAGAATTATCAATGAAGTAGAAAATAATTTTAGCAATATTTATGTCAAAGAAACGCTACCTAAAAAGAATAACGAACGATTTATTACAGACTCTATATGTTTTAATGTCTGTAGATTGGCCCAGCGAGTAGAAGCAAAAGCAATTATCACAATGACACATTCTGGATATACTGCTTACAAGATTTCTAGTCAAAGACCAAAGTCTGAAATTTTTGTTTTCTCTAGTAATAAAAAACTACTAAGTACCTTATCTCTAGTATGGGGAGTTAGTACTTTTTATTACAATAAGGCAATAAGTACAGACCATACAATTGCAGACATAACCCATCTTTTAAAAAAAGAAGGGTATGCAGAAAGTGGAGATTTAATTATCAATACTGCAAGCATCCCCCTTCTTGAAAATGGAAAAACAAATATGTTAAAACTAAGCTATATAGATTAAGTCATGATCAATATTAAGTTACTTAAAGAAATTTGTGAAACTGCAGGAGCTCCTGGTTTTGAAAATAGGGTTAGAAGTTTAGTTTTAAAACAAATAAAAAATCATGTAGACCATATAGAAATTGACAATATGGGAAATATAATTGCTTTAAAAAAAGGAGTTGACTCTTCCAAATCTGTAATGATTGGGGCTCATATGGACGAAATTGGGTTTATCGTAACACATATTGATAAAAAAGGATTCTTAAAGTTTCATCCCCTTGGTGGTTTTGACCCAAAAACTCTGACTTCTCAAAGAGTAATTGTTCACGGGAAAAAAGATGTAATTGGAGTGATGGGATCTAAACCTATTCATGTAATGACACCTGAAGAAAAAAATAGAGTTCCAAAAATTAGTGACTTCTACATAGATTTAGGTTTAGAATTAAAAGAAGTGGAGAAAATAATTTCTGTTGGAGATTCTGTAACAAGAGAAAGAGCTCTTATAGAGATGGGAGATTGTATAAATTGTAAAAGCTTAGATAATAGAATTGCTGTTTTCATTCTCATTGAAACGTTAAAAAAATTAGAAAAACCAGATTTTGATACTTATGCTGTTTTCACTGTTCAAGAAGAAGTAGGAATAAGAGGAGCACAAGTTGCTACTCAGAAAATAAAACCAGATTTTGGATTTGGCTTAGATACTACTATTGCTTACGATGTCCCCGGGGCAAGTGAACATGAGAAAATCACTTCTTTAGGTAGTGGTGTAGGAATAAAAATTATGGATGCCAGTACCATTTGCGATTCTAGAATGGTAAAATTCATGAAAAAAACAGCAACTGAAAATAAGATTTCTTGGCAGAATGAAATTCTTACAGCAGGAGGAACTGACACAGCTAGTATCCAACGAATGACACCTGGAGGATCTATTGCAGGTGCATTTTCAATTCCAACAAGACATATTCATCAGGTAATAGAAATGGTTCACAAAAAAGATGTTGAAAGTTGTATAGAGTTATTAAAATGCTGTCTGTTATCTATGAACAACAACAATTGGGAACACAAAAATGAAATCTAAAAAGTTTCGGAACTAAATTGTTTTAGGAATCTCCAATCATTTTCAGAATATAATCTCAAGTCATTTACTTGGTAAACTAATTGTGCTATTCGTTCTACGCCCATTCCAAATGCATATCCACTGTAAACCTCTGGGTCTATATTACAATTTTCTAAAACATTAGGATCTACCATCCCACAGCCCATAATTTCTAACCATCCTGAATATTTACAGACATTACAACCCTTTCCGTTACAAATCGTACAAGAAACATCTACTTCTGCAGAAGGCTCAGTGAATGGAAAATACGAGGGTCTAAGTCTTATTTTTGCTTCATCACCAAACATAGATTTAGTAAAATATAAAAGTGTTTTTTTCATGTCTGCAAATGAAACATCTTTGTCAATATAAAGACCTTCAATCTGATGAAAAAAACAATGTGCTCTTGCTGAAATTGCTTCATTTCTATAAACTCTTCCAGGTGAAATAGTTCTTATTGGCGGTTGGTTATTTTCCATCACTCTCACTTGGACTGAAGAGGTGTGAGTTCTTAAAGCAATATCGTCTTGGATAAAAAAAGTGTCCTGCATATCTCTTGCAGGGTGTTCCTTTGGAAAATTAAGAGCAGAAAAATTATGCCAATCATCTTCAATCTCAGGTCCTTCAGAAATTGAAAATCCAATTTGGGAAAATATATTTGTTATCCTATCTCTAATTAAAGTAATTGGATGCCTAGAACCAAAATTCATAGGTTGTCCTGGAATAGTATAATCCGTGTTGTTTTTATTGCTATTTGAGTTGGTAGATAATTTTGATTTTAAATTGGTTACCTTCTCTTGACAATTGTTTTTTAATATGTTTAATTGTTTTCCAAATTCTTTTTTTTGATCTACAGGAACTTCCTTAAAAGCGCTAAATAATAAAGTTACTTTTCCCTTCTTGCCAAGATATGCAATCCTAAACTGCTCTATTTCTTCAGGTGAATTGCTTTGAAATTTTTCAACTTCTTGGTTGATCTTGTCAATGTCTTCAAACATATTATTTAATAATTCTAGCTGATAAAATTGTAACTGCAGATATTGGCCGATCTCCTCTAGCTGTTTTAACAGAACAAATTTTATCTATTATTTCTATTCCTTGGGTAACTTCTCCAAAAACAGTATAACCATTGTCTAAAAAGGGAGTTCCTCCAATTTCTTGATAAACTTTTTTTGCACTATCGGAAAAATAAAAATTGTTTTCAGCTTGTTGGTAGTTCTTCTCTTTTTGATTAATTCTATTTTCCATTTGGGCGAGTTGTTGCAAGGAAAGTTTTCTTCCTTGTACAATATAAAATTGGCTGCCACTAGATTTTTTTTCTGGATTAACGTTGTCCCCCATTCTAGCTGCAGCTAAAGCACCTTTCTTGTGAAATAACTTTGGATTGATTTCTGCGGGAATTGTTTCTCCTTCACTATTTTGACCTAGTTGTCCTTTAAAATCATCTTTCTTAGAATTGGGGTCTCCTGCTTGAGCCATAAAGCCATTAATAACTCTGTGAAATTTTATCCCATCGTAAAACTTATTCTCTACTAATTTTTTAAAATTGTCTCTGTGTAATGGGGTTTCATTGTAAAGCTTTAAACTAACTGTCCCCTCAGATGTAACCATTTCAATCCTAGTTTCACTAGGAACAGAATTCTTTGTCTTAAAGACCGAACAACTAAAAAATAGAAAGGCTATAAATCCAAAAAATATATTTCTAAAAGCTCTAAACATTTAAATCCTGTATTTTTTCTATATTGCAAAGTAAGACAATAGTATAAATTAATCTAAAATATTTTAAAATTATCTTAAATTTAAATGAATCAAAGGCGCTAAAAATAAATGGATTTGCAAAAGACATATAATAGGATTTTCATATTTTCAAGTATAATAATTTGTTTTTCATCTTTGAATTCCTGCTATAAGCCCGATCCAACTATTGCTATAATTAGAGTTTTGGATAACAACACAAATAATCCAATTGAAAACATAAGTGTTCGTTTATTTTTTGATGATTCAAATGGTGGTAGTATCCCAGAAATTGATATTATTAAAAATACTTTGAGTAATGGAACTGCCAGCTTTGACTTTAGCGATGGATACAGAGATGGCCAGGCTGGGTTTGCAGTTTTAGATATTGAAGTTGATGGGGTCTTTGTGGGTGTTATAAATATTGTAGAAATGACCACCACTGAAAAAGTAATTTATATTCAATAATTATCATAGCTTGAATAAAAAACAACTTTATTTAAATCTATTATTTTCTTTACTAATAATTATCTTCAAAAGCTATCAAATAATTTTTGTGAACGGTTTTTTTGGCAGCCTGACTTGGAATATTTTTAAAGAATCTATTGTCCTTATTTCCATTTATTGGTTGGGTATTGGAGGTATTCACTTACTAAAGACAAAGTTTTTAAGTAAAAAATAAAAGGGCTGGTCTAAAAGAATTCCTATTTTACAAATTATAAGTTAATATATCCTATTTTTATATATAATCTTACTATGGAAGCACCTAACCTACTTGTGAAAATTGAAAATAGCATTGCACTATTTACTTTAAATAGACCCCAACAACTCAATGCGCTAAATCACCAACTTATTGACGAGCTAAATCAAGAGCTTGAAAAAATAAAAATTGACAAAAATGTAAAATCTTTGATTATAACCGGCTCGGGGGAAAAGGCTTTTGTTGCGGGAGCAGACATCAAAGAATTCGCAAAATTTACAAGTGAAGAAGGTGAAAATCTTGCCAGAGATGGTCAAAAGAAATTATTTGATTTTATTGAAAACTTTCCAAAGCCAGTTATTGCGGCAATCAATGGGTTTGCCTTGGGGGGAGGGCTAGAACTTGCAATGGCATGTCATATAAGACTAGCATCTAATAATGCTAAAATGGGATTGCCTGAAGTTAGTTTAGGGGTTATTCCAGGATACGGGGGGACTCAGAGACTGGCTCAATTAGTTGGGAAAGGTAAAGCGATGGAAATGATTGCAACAGGAAGAATGATTGATGCGAATCAGGCGCTTAATTATCGGTTGGTAAATAATATTGTTCAACCAGAGGACTTAATTTCAACATGCAAAGATTTAGCTAATCAAATTGCTAAAAATTCTCCAAATGCAATATCTGCTGCAATTAAATCAATAAATGCAGGGTTTAATTCTAATTTAAACGGATATGAAGTGGAAATAAATTCTTTTGGCAGTTGTTTTGGAACTAAAGATTTTATTGAAGGAACAAGTGCATTTTTAGAAAAGAGAAAACCTAATTTTTAAAATTGAGTTCAATTAGAAAATTAATTAATCAAACAGCAATTTACGGCACAAGCAGTATTATTGGGAGATTTTTAAACTTTTTATTAACACCACTATATGCCCTTCAATTCACCAACGAACAATATGGTATAATTACTGAAATGTATGCTTATGTAGCATTTTTAGTAGTTTTCCTTACTTATGGGATGGAGACTGCATTTTTCAGATTTTCAACAACCAATAAGGAAGGAAAAATAAATATATATTCCAACACCTTATATTCCTTAATTACCACCTCAATAGTTTTTGTGGCCATGGCCACCATATTCTCTCAAAATATTGCAGATTGGTTAAAGTATCCTAACCATAAAGAATATATTATTTGGTTTAGTTTGATTGTGAGTTTAGATGCTGTTTCATCCATCCCTTTAGCAAAGTTGAGACTTCAAGAAAAAGCGAAGAAATTTGCTCTTGTCAATCTTCTTAATGTTGGGGTAAATATTTTTTTAAACTTATTTTTTCTTATTTATTGTAAAGAAGCTTATGAAAATGGGCATCAAAACTGGATTACCGAAAATCTTTACAATCCAGAAATTGGAGTTGGTTATGTATTTATTTCTAATCTTATTGCAAGTGTGATAAAGTTCGGTGTTTTAATGCCAACAATGAGTTTTAAGGGAACTTTTGACTTTACCATACTGAAACAAATGACTAGCTATGCAGCTCCAATGCTTTTAGTTGGGTTAGCTTATGTAGTAAACGAGACTTTGGATAGAGCAATGCTTAAATCTATTCTATTCAATCAATATTTAGAAAATGGTGATGCAAAAAATAGTTCTCAAGCATTGTCTATGGCACTTTCCCAAAACGGAATTTATGGAGCTAATTATAAAATAACAATGATAGTTAGTATGTTTATTCAGGCATTTAGGTATGCTTCTGAGCCTTTCTTTTTTAAAAATGAAGCTAGTAAAAACTCCAAAGATACACTTGCTAAAGTCATGAATTATTTTGTTGTTGTTCTTGTTTTTACTTTTTTAGTGATGACTCTATTTTTGCACTTTTTTAAATATTTTATTCCCAACGCTGAATATTGGAGTGGACTAAAGGTAGTTCCGGTATTACTTGGTGCCAATATTTGTTTGGGAATTTATACGAGCTTATCTATTTGGTATAAACTTTCTGAAAAAACAATTTATGGAGCAATTATTTCAATTATTGGTGTTTTAATCACTCTATTAATTAACTTTCTATTCATTCCTATTTATGGATATGAAGCTTCGGCCTATGCAACTTTATTTTGTTATGGTTCTATGATGATAATTAGCTATTTATTTGGGCAATACCACTACAGAGTTCCTTACAACCTAAAAAAAATATTTCTTTATTTCATAGCAGGAGGGTTAATTTATTGGCTGAGTTTAGACTTTGATGCTTCTATTAATTACAACGTTGAAGAGTATGGGTTTCATGTATTTCTTTTGGTTTGCTATATAGTTTTAGTATATTTTGTAGAAAGACCTAAAAAATTAAAAATTAAAAAATAAGCTGAAAATGATCTCAATTAAAATTGTAAATAGTTCAAATAACAATACCCCTAGCCTTGCTACAAAAGGAGCAGCAGGTGCAGATATAAGAGCTTTTATTGAAAATAAAATAATCTTAAAACCAATGGAAAGAAAATTGATTTCAACAGGGCTTAAAATGGAAATTCCCTTTGGGCATGAAGTGCAAATAAGACCAAGAAGCGGGCTTGCTTTTAAAAATGGAATTACAGTAATTAACAGCCCTGGAACTATTGATTCTGATTACAGAGGAGAAATTGGAATTCTTTTAATAAACCTTTCAAACGAAAATTTTGAAATAAATAATGGAGATAGAATAGCTCAAATGGTTTTGTCAAAATACGAAGTTCCAAACTTTATTGAAACATCTGAAATTTCGATTAGTCAAAGAGGAGAAGATGGATTTGGGAGCACAGGTAAAAAATAATTTTTCTATAAAATTTATGATTAATAATTTAAGAATTATCTACTTTTTCATAGCATTATTTTTGACTCAAAAAGTAAGTTCTCAACAAGATAATATCTTAGATGATAGGACATTTGTGAAATGTCTTATTGATGCAACAGGTGCAAAAGTTAGCGGAGATTTTTATTTGGCAGATTCTTTATATAAAAAATGTTTGGATATTAATCCAAAAAGTGGTGTTGTTAATTTTGAGCTTTCTGGAATTTATTTGTCTCTTAATCAACCGCAAAAAGCCTTGGAATATGCAAGTAATGCAGCTATAATTGATCCAGGAAATGAATGGTATCTAGCAAATTTAGCATTGGCCTATAAAGAAAATGCGAACCATAAAAAAAGTGCTGAAACCTTTTCCAAATTAATTGAAATAAAACCTGATAAGATCTCCTACTTATTTTCTTTAACTGAAGAACTCTTAAACGGAAGTAAGTACAAAAAGGCTATAATAGTTCTCAATAAAATTGAAGAAAAGATTGGCATTAGTGAAGATTTGTCAATACAAAAGCACCAAATTTATGTTTTCTTAAAAGATAAAAAAAAGGCAATAGATGAACTTGAAAAATTGATTGCTTTTAGTCCAGAAAATATAAGAGGACTAGGCCTATTAGCGGAGTACTACCAAAACATTAACAAACCTAAAGAATCCAAAAATTTATTGGACAAAATGATGCTCATTGATTCCTCCAATGGCCTTGTTAGACTTTCATTGTTTCAATTTCATTATAAAAATGGAGATATTATTAAAGCCTATCAAGAACTTCTATATGTGATGGAATCCCTAGAAGTTGAAAATAATTTAAAAAAACAAATGCTTCTTCAGATATCTTACGATGAAAAAAGCCCATACAATATTAATCAGATATGTAAACTTGCGGAAAGCTATCTAAAATCAGACTTTCAAAGTAGTGAGGTCTTACTTCTTTTAGGGAATTTAAAAATGCATCAAAGAAAAGAAGATACTGCATGTTTCTATATTAGAGAATCTCTAAAAATTAATCCACTACCATTTGAAGCCTGGACTCAGTTAATTTCTTCTACTCTTTCAAGAAACAAGTTGGAAACAACTATTAAAGACTCTAAAAACGCAATAGAAAGTCATCCAAATCAGCCATTTATTTATTTAGCATTAGGCATTGCTTTGAACCAAAAAAAACAATTTGAAAGTGCTATTGAAAATCTTAAAAAAGGAAAGAATTTGGTTTTCAATAACTCATTTTTAGAAAGTGATTTTAATCAACAAATTGGCGATTCTTACTATGGAATAAAAAAATTCAAAATAGCATTTGATTATTATGAAATGTCTTTAGCTTTAAATCCTGAAAATATTAACCTATTAAATAATTACAGTTATTATTTGGCTATAGAAAAAGTCAATCTAAAGAGAGCAAAAGAATTAATATTAAAGGTAATAGATAAGTTTCCTGATAATTCCACCTATATGGACACTTATGGGTGGGTGATGTTCCAAATAGGAGAATATGAAGAAGCTGAACAAATTTTATTTAATGCTGTTATTAAAGATGGAGAAAGGTCTGGTGAGATATTAGAGCATTATGGAGATGTTCTTTTTAAATTAGATAACAAGAAAAAAGCTATTACTTTTTGGAAAAAAGCAAAAGCAACTGGCGAGCATTCAAAAGAGTTAATTCAAAAAATAAATGAAAATAAATTTATTGAATAATATTTTAGTAGGGTTTTTTACTGTCGTTATTTCTGCCTCTTGCAGTATGATAAAAAATGTTGAGGAAGGAAAAGTGGTAAAAGTTCTTAATGAAAAAAAGCTTTTAGATTCAATTAAAGAATATGAGCTAAATATCCAATGGTTAAAAGCTAGAGGAAATGCATCAATAACTATAAATAATGAGGCCCCACAAGAAATAGATCTAAATATTAGATCTAAAACAGACAGTTTAATTTGGCTCAATATTTCTAAATTTAAAAAAAGAATGTTTCGAGGAGAGTTTAAGAAAGATTCTGTAAAAATGGTCATCGAGTATCCTGAAAAATTATTTTTCAAAGGCTCTGTTGCAAATCTAGAGAATGATTTAAATTTATCGATTCCCTATGCTTTAATTGAAGATTTACTAATGGGAAGATCTTACCTAAAACATTTAGAAGACAAATTTATTCTACAAGTAAATAATAATGAGTACCATTTACATTCTCACAGAAAAAGAAAAACCAAAAGAATTACAAATAACAAAACTAAAAAATCAGTAGATTATATTTATCAATCTTGGATTGATCCATTTACTTTTAAATGTAAGAGAATAAATATAATTTTCCCAGCTTCCAGTTCTGAAATTAACGTCAACTATAAAAATTGGGAAAAAATAAATAATCAATACTTTCCTATGGATATTGAACTTATAATTAGCAACTTAGAGCTAGCATATAATCTTTTAATCAACTATAAAAATGTAAAGTTTGACTTGCCCCAAAAATTTCCTTTTAAAGTTATTGACAATAAGTACCAGTCTATAAAATTTAATGATTAGAACAATCAAACATATTTTAATTGTGGGAGCTTTGCTTCTTCCTTCTTTGTTTTATGGTCAAAAGAAAAGTGATTTACTTAAAAGACAAGAAAAAAAATTATTAGAAAAAATTGAGCACACAAAAGAACTAATCAATCAAACTAGAGCCACAAAAAAACTTACCCTTAGTGAAATTAATATTGTCAACAAACAAATTCAATATAGGCAGAAGCTAATTGACAATTACAGTTTCCAACTTAGGAAAATGGATGAAAAAATAAAAGAAATTAATAGGCAGATTAGCTCATTAACTAATACAGATAAAATCTTGAAAGAGGAATACAGAAAAATGATTTTATATGCTTTTAAGAATAGAGATCCTAATTATAAATTTCTCTATATAATTTCTTCTTCTACATTTTCAGAAGCTTTTCACAGGATGAAATATATTCAGTATTACAAAGACTACCGTTTAAAACAAATAGATAGAATTAAAAAAACACAAATTAATCTAGAAATTAAAAAAGGAGAATACTTTGAAGAAATTAAAAGAAAAAAATCTCTGTTAGATAATAAAAAGCAAGAAAAGATAGATTACCAAAAAGATAAAAATATCCAAATAATATCTTTAGAGAAAATTAAAAACAATGAAAAAAATTTAGCTGAAGATTTAGAAAAAAACAATATAAAAAGACAAGAAATTGCAAAAGCTGTAAAAAAAGCTATTGAAAAAGAAATAAGAGCTTTAGAAAAATTGAAAAAATCAAAATTTGATTATACACCTGAGGGAAAAGCACTTTCAAAAAATTTTAGCAACAACAAAGGTCGGTTAATCTGGCCTGTTGAAAAAGGAGAAGTTACCAGTAGATATGGGAAGCATCAACACCACTTGGTAAGTACAGCAACAGTAGATAATAATGGGATTGATATTACTACATCAAAAAATGCAAATGTTCGTGCGGTTTTTGGTGGTAAAGTAACAAGTGTTCTTATAATTCCAGGAGCTGGTAGAGTGGTGATGGTAAGTCACGGAGAGTATAGGACTGTTTATGCTAATTTACAGGAAGTTTATGTAAAAAAAGGAGACCTCATTAAAACCAAAGATAAGGTGGGTAAACTGCTTGCTAAAGAATCTGGTATTTCAGAAGCTCATTTTGAAATATGGAGAATATTAGCCGAAGGATTAAATACAGTGAACCCTTCTGTATGGTTGTCAAAATAATTAACCAATCTCAATTAAAACATCTAATCCATCAAAAGGATTATTTCCTTTAGGTTTGTTTTTCAAAATTACTTTAACGTATCCAAATTTATTGATCATTTTTTGAACTACTTTATTTATAGAATTATTTAAATAACCCAATTTAAACCCTTGATAATATATTGCTAAAGAATTCTCTTCCCAAAATCTACTTTTATCGGACTCTATAGTTAGTGAATCATTAATTTTAAGGGAGTCTTTAACATATATATAATCATGTCTTGTAAGTTCTACTAAATGCGTCATAATCCCCATTTTAGGTAGAATGACCTCTATGTTTTCAGAAATTGCTAATGTTTTCATCTTATGCTGTTTTTAATTGAAATAAATGTTGGTTAATAAATGTTTCATTGGTAGAAAAAATTAAGTCCTCACCGAGATGATTTTTTGGGACAATTTCACACACTTGATCATTATCCCCAATCAGCTTATTCCAAAGGGAGTTGGTTTTTTGGAAACCAATTATTTTCTCACATAAATGGCTAAATCTAACTAGGTCTATTGGAATTGAAGTATAATAATTTTTATTATTTATTCTAACTGCCCCATCTAGTAATATAGCTGTATCATTTTTCTCATAAATAATATAATTTACTTGAAAAGTGATTTTAGGATTTGTCTTTGTTGTCATTTTTAAATTTTTAATACACAACAAATATGAGCAACATGTACGTAATCATTTTACGTAGTAAAAAAGCCTAATATTTTACGCTTAAAGATTCATTTATCTTTATTTTTTTAGAGACCCCTAATGCTTTTACTTTTAACGTTCCGTTAATTAGAAGTATAACCTCATTTCCAGTTATATAGCTGAAAAAACCTGATACTACTGGAATAAAACTTTTGATTTCAGTAGAAAAAGATAAGTTAATCTTAGAAATTCCACTTTTTTTAAGCACGTAGGAATCTGTAATTTCCAAAACTCCTATATCTTCTTTACCAAGTAATCCTTTAACATTGGCCGACTTTAAGACTATATTATATGGGTTAGGATTAAAGAAACTTAATTCAACACAAATAGGATTACAACCATCTTGCTCAGAAAACGAATAATCTTCCACCCCCTTAAATTCAAGGGGCTTATATAAAGAGCAAGAAGAAATTAAAAAACTTAAAATAGCGATGGCAAATAATCTCATTTCTTATAACATGAGATTTGAATAATTATTATAAAAATGTGGTATTGTTTCAATTCCCTTATAAAAATTAAATAATCCAAAGTGTTCATTTGGAGAATGGATTACATCAGAATCTAATCCGAAACCAAGTAGTATTGTTTTCAATCCTAAAACCTCTTCAAACATTGGAACTATAGGGATACTTCCTCCGCTTCTAACTGGGATTGGTGTTTTTCCAAAAGTTGTTTCCATTGCGTTTTTTGCAGCTAGATATGCAGGAAAGTCTGTAGGAATAACGACCCCTTCTCCTCCATGATGAGGGGTTACTTTAACTTTTACATATTCAGGGGCGATTTTTTTAAAATGGCTTTCAAATAATTCAGTGATCTTTTCTGAACTTTGATTAGGGACTAATCTCATGGAAATTTTCGCATGTGCTTTGGATGGCAATACAGTTTTAGCACCTTGGCCAATGTAACCTCCCCAAATACCATTTACATCTAAAGTTGGCCTTATAGAATTTCTTTCATTGGTAGTAAATCCATCTTCTCCATAAACATTATCAATTGATAGGTCTAACATATATTCAGACAAATTAAATGGGGCTTTGGCCATTTCTTTTCTGTCCAAATTACTCACCTCAACAACGTCTTTATAAAAGCCAGGAATATTAATTGTTCCATTTTCATTATGTAATGAAGCTATCATTTTAGACAATACATTAATTGGGTTGGCAACAGCACCTCCATACAGTCCAGAATGGAGATCTCTATTTGGTCCTGTTACTTCTACCTCAACATAACTTAACCCCCTAAGTCCAACACATATAGATGGTGTAGTATTATTTATAATTCCAGTATCTGAAACCAAAACTACATCAGCTTTTAAAAGATCAACATTAGAACGTACAAACTTTTCTAGATTAGAAGACCCTACTTCCTCTTCTCCCTCAAACATAAACTTGACATTGCAGGAAAGTTCTCCAGATTTATACATTGCTTCAAAAGCTTTTAAATGCATAAACATCTGACCTTTGTCATCGCAGGCTCCTCTTGCAAAAATAGCACCTTCTGGATGTATCTTGGTTTTTTTAACCACTGGATCGAAAGGATCTGAATCCCATAGTTCATAAGGATCTGCAGGTTGAACATCGTAATGACCATATACCAAAACTGTAGGAAGACTAAGGTCAATAATCTTCTCTGCATAAACAATTGGATGCCCTTCTGTAGGAAATATTTGGACATTATCAGCTCCAATTTGATTAAGATTATTCTCCAAAAAACTAGCTGCTTTTAGCACATCATCTTTAAATTTCATATCCGCACTAACAGATGGGATTTTAATGAATTCAAACAACTCATTTAAAAATCTATTTTTATTTTTATTAATATATTCTTGAGTCATAATAAGTAAATTTTAGAAGCTTTAATTAATTAATTCAAGTTAAAGATTTATTTACTAACCCTTAGGATGTCTAAGAATATTTTATAGATTATTAACTTTAGAGAAAATTAATACTTTATAAGTGGGGAAAAAAATTTTAACTCTATCCTTTTTGTTTTGTCTTTACCAAAACTTTTATAGTCAGATTGAAGTAGATAATTCAGCTCCGTTCAATACGGCAATTTCATTAGTTGATAATATTTTACTAGGTGGTGGGGTAAGTTCTGCAAACCATTCTTTTATGGGAGACGCAATACAAATTGGGTTTTTCAATGCTTTGAATACTAATTTGAATATGGATAGTGGGATTGTAATGTCAACAGGAGATATTAATGCTTTAGATCCTAATTTTAGTGGGTTTATAAATATGCCTGTTAATAATGTGAGTGACCCTGATTTACTAAATGTTGCCAATAGTGTGCCTGGACTAATTGGACAATCTTTCTCGGTATCAGGTATTTTTGATGTCGCGCTACTGGAGTTTGATTTTATACCTAACTCTGATTCTCTAACATTTAATTATATTTTTGGCTCCAACGAATATCTTACTTGGGTCAATAGTCAGTACAACGATGTTTTTGGGTTTTTTATATCCGGGCCAGGAATTACAGGCCCCTATTCAGCTCCTGCTGGTTTTCCCAATGGATCTATAAATATTGCAACTGTACCAAATTCAAATCCTCCACTGCCTATAACAATAAGCTCTATCAATAATGTAATTAATAGTAATTATTACATCAACAACACCAATGTTTTTCAAACATTGTCTTGTAATGGATTTACCCAAAAGTTTCAAGCTAATGTAGTGTTGCAATGTGGTGAAACTTACCATATTAGACTGGCAATTGCAGATGGCTCTGACACAAGTCTAGATTCCTGGGTGTTTTTAGAAGCTGGAAGCTTCTCCTCTAACGGAAGTATTGAATTATCAAGTGGAATTGCCAATAGTGACACCGTTTTATATGAAGGATGTAATTCAGCATTTTTTAATTTTGAAAGGCCAGACACTATTGGAGATTTTACAGTTCATTTTGACTTCCTTGGAACTGCAACTATTGGTCTAGATTATGATTATATTCCAGATAGTTTAACAATTCCAAGCGGACAACTTAGAGATACCTTATTTATTAATCCTATTCTTGACAGTATATTGGAAGCTACTGAAACTGTAGTTCTAAACGTTTACTACGAAAAATGTTCTGGTCAATTGGATACTTCTAGAGCTACTTTATATATCAGTGATTATACGCCACTTAATGTGTCCATTCCCGATAGTTTAAATTTTTGCAATCAATTAGGCGAAGTAATTACCATAAATAGTAATTTATCTGGTGGACTAGAACCAGTAACTGTTAACTGGTCAGACGGAAGTGGATTAGACTCCGTGGAAGTTTCTATGGACTCCACAGATTTCATATTTATTAATGTTACGGACGGGTGTAACAAAGAAATTTTCGATAGTTGTAAAGTTTGGGTGCAGTGCCCAATAGAAAACATAAATATTTTTACACCTAATAACGATGGAACAAATGACTTTTTTGTTCCTATTAATTTAAATCAATACCCAAATCCATATCTACTTATTTTTAATAGGTGGGGAGAATTGGTATATGAAAACTCCAACTATCAAAACGATTGGAGTGGCACCCACTACAAATCTGGAGAGGAACTAAAAGAGGGCATCTACTATTATCTAATTGATCCGAAATCTACGAAATACGGTTACGAAAAAATTAGCCTGGAAAAAAACGGAATTAGCGGGAAAGTTCAATTAATTAGATGATACTAACCCCTGACATTTCATTTGGTTTATCAATGTCCATTAATTTTAAAATGGAGGGTGCTATGTCAGCAAGTTTCCCATTTTCTACAACTTTCACATTTTGATCTAATACAATTACAGGAACCATATTAACAGTATGGGCAGTATGTGCTGAACCATCTTTATTTTTTAATTTATCCGCATTGCCATGATCTGCTATTATGATAATTGAATAATCTAACTCAATTAGACAGTTGACTAGCTTTTTAAGACATTTGTCTACAGTTTCACATGCTTTTATAATTGCATTTGGAATCCCTGTATGCCCTACCATATCAGGATTTGCAAAATTCAAACATAAAAAGTCAGGTGTGTTTTCCTTCAAAAAACCTACTGCACTAGATGCAACTTCTTCGGCGCTCATCTCTGGTTGAAGGTCATAAGTAGCTACCTTTGGAGAACTTACAACAATTCTAGACTCTCCGTCAAACTCTTGTTCTCTTCCGCCACTAAAAAAATAAGTAACATGCGGATATTTTTCAGTTTCTGCAATTCTTAATTGTTTTTTATTATTATTACTTAAAACCTCTCCTAGAGTCATAGGCAGATTGTCCTTATCGTAAATAACTTCCACATTTTTAAATGTTCTATCGTAATTTGTCATGGTATAGAAATGAAGTGGTTTAACTTTCATTCCATGTTCTGAAAAGTTATTTTGGGTTAATGCTGTTGTAATTTGTCTGCACCTATCGGTTCTAAAATTAAAACATACTACCAAATCATTGTCTAGAATAGTACCCTTGTTATTTTTAATTTTTACAGGTTCCAAAAATTCATCGGTAATCTTGTTAGAATAGCTTTCTTTAAATGCTGTAGAATAGTCCTCTTTTATTTCTCCAACTCCATCTACTAAGAGATCATATGCTTTTTTTATTCGCTCCCATCTTTGATCTCTATCCATTGCATAATATCTTCCAATGATGGAAGACAATACAATATTGGAATTATGAATATGGTGGTGTAGCTTTTCAAAGGACTCAATGCCAGTATTTGGACCACAATCTCTTCCGTCGGAAAAACCATGAATATAAACTCTACCAGAAAAGTTTTCTTTTAAAAAGGAACAAAGGGACAGTAAATGATTTAATGAGGAATGAACGCCACCCTCGGATACTAATCCCATTAAATGAATAGCTGATTTATTATTGTTGGCAGTTTGAATGGCTTTTAATAGCTGTGGGTTTTTGAAAAAACTACCGTCTTCAATTGCATTATTTATTCTCAAAAGGTCTTGATAAACTATTCTTCCAGCACCAATATTTAAATGCCCAACTTCAGAGTTTCCCATTTGACCATCTGGGAGACCAACCTCTTTTCCAAATGTTGTTAAATGTGCGTTGGGGTTATTATTAATTAAGTTGTCAAAAAAAGGAGTGTTTGCCAAAAATACACCATCTGAATCATCTTTAGCGCCAATACCCCAACCGTCAAGGATTATTAATCCTGCTTTTTTTTTCATATTATTTTTTAAAGTATAGTTCAAAGATGCTTCCGCGAGGTGTGTTATTTTTGCAAATAATTTTCCCCCCATGCATTTTTACAATTTGATTCACTAAAAATAAACCTAGCCCGGTTCCTTTAGATGATCTGGTTTCTTCATCTTCAATTCTATAAAACCTGTCAAATATTTTTGACTTTTCGCCATCTGCAATACCTACACCCTGATCGGAAATACAAATAATAATTTTACTGGAGTTACTTTCTGAATAAATATTAATTTCAGACCCATCTGGAGAATACTTTTTGGCATTGTCTAATAGGTTTTGAAATAAAGAAATCAAATAAAAATCATCTCCACTAAATATTACATCTTCAGCAACAGTATTATTAATAACATGAGAATTTTCATCTTCACCAATTACTTGATTTATAATAGCATTAAAGGATACAGGTTTTAAATTCATGTCATTTTTCATTTCATCAATTGTGCTAACCAAAAGTATTTTTTCTACCAATTCATTCAATCTATTTTGCTCATAAACAATTTTTTCAAGACTAGTGGTCACTTGGTTCTTGCTCAGGTCTTGCCTTTGTAACAAAGTTTCAGCAAATAATTTTGAGGAGGCGATGGGAGTCTTTAGTTCGTGGGTTACTGATAAGGCAAAGTTTTTTTCTTTTTTAGCAAGACTTATCTCAGAATAATAAGATCTGATGACATAAAAAGCCCCCAAACAAATAATAATTATAAAGACCGTACCTTCTCCGGCTATCATGGTCAGTCTTCTTGCAATATAATCCTCACTATTATTTAGTTGCTCAGTTAGGGAGGAAATATGGTATCCCCACCATATAAATTGCAAAATAACGTAAGCAATTAAAAAATAAAAAATTATTAATGTTTTGTTGTTCTTTAAAACCATTTATGAGCCACAAATTTAATTGTATTTATTGTGGAAATAAAGTAAGTGAAGTAAAAAAAACAATTAATAACAAAATGATATTATGAATTTAATAACGACTTTTAATCATTTGGTGAAATAATATAGAGCTCTTTTTAATTTAAATAGATAGATTGAAGAGTTACTTAATTAAAAAAAGCTCTCAAAAAATGAGAGCTTTTAATAAGTGGTGCCTCCAGGAATCGAACCAGGGACACATGGATTTTCAGTCCATTGCTCTACCAACTGAGCTAAGGCACCAACTTTAAGAGCGCCAAAAATATAAAAATTTTACATCATCAAACATTTTTTAAACTAATAGTTGTATATAGTAGTCAAGTATTTTATTGCAGTTATTTTTTGTCAGATAATAAAAGCAGTTAATTTTACAATGAAAAACCACTACTTTTTATGAAAATATCTTACAATTGGTTAAAAGAAATTCTTGAGTTCAATCTGGATTCCGACCAAACCTCTGCTCTTCTAACAGATATTGGTTTGGAGGTAGAAAGAGAAGAAGTATACGAAAACATAAAAGGTGGACTTCAAGGGTTAATTGTTGGAGAAGTTAAAAGTGTAGAAAAACATCCTAATGCAGATAGATTAAATATCACACAAGTTGATTTAGGAGAGGATGAAAACTATACTATTGTTTGTGGAGCTCCCAATGTGAAAAAAGGACAAAAGGTGGTGGTTGCAAAACCTGGGACCACTATTTTCCCAAAAAATAATAGTTCGTTCGAAATTAAAAATGCTAAAATTAGAGGACAAGAGTCTTTTGGAATGATTTGTGCGGAAGATGAAATTGGTCTTGGGAATGGACACGATGGTATTTTAGTTCTTAATAAAGATGCAAATATCGGGGATTCAGCAGCTAACTATTTTAATGTTGTTAGTGATACAATTTTTGAAATTGGACTTACCCCCAATAGAGCTGATGCTATGAGCCATTATGGAGTTGCAAGAGATTTGTTAGCAGCACTAAAATTCAAAAAATTATTGCCTTCCAGTTCTACTCTTAAAGCAATTCCTGATAAATCACAGATTGTAACTAGAAAAAATATTGAAATAAATATTTCTATTGAAGACGCTGATCAATGCCAGAGATATACAGGTATTGTAATAAAAAATATCCAAGTTAAACCAAGTCCAAAATGGTTAAAAGATAAATTAGAATCTATAGGTATAAAACCAATTAATAATATTGTAGATGTTACTAATTATGTACTACACAACTTTGGGCAACCTCTTCATGCATTTGATTTAGATAAAATAATTGGCAAAGAGATAAAAGTTAGAACTCCAAAAGATCAAACTCTTTTCACCACCCTAGATGGGCAAGAAAGAAAACTAGACAAAGAAGATATTATGATTTGTAATAGTGAAAAGGAGATGTGTTTGGCTGGTGTTTTTGGAGGGCTTGAGTCTGGGGTAACAGAAAAAACTAAAACTATATTTATTGAAAGTGCTCTTTTCAATCCAGTTTTAATAAGAAAGACCGCAAAAAGGCATGGTTTAAATACCGATGCCTCATTTAGATATGAAAGAGGAGTAGATCCATCGATGGTATTGCCAGCATTAATCAAAGCTTGTGAAATTATAACAGATCTTTCAGGAGGCGAAATAGCCTCTGAAATATTAGATGTTCATCCAAAAGAAACCAAAGACACCTCTTTTGAAGTTAATTTTGAAAAAATTAGAAAAATTGGCGGTATTGAGCTGGACAACAAAACCATAACTGAGCTTTTAACCCATCTGGAGATTAAAGTAGGTAGTATAAAAACAAATAAAGCTTTGGTAAAAGTCCCAGCATATAGAAACGATGTAACTAGAGAAATTGATATAGCGGAAGAGATTCTTAGAATATATGGTTATAATAACATTGAAATTCCTGAAAAAATAAATAGTTCCCATTCTATTCAACAAAAAATAAGCAACCATTCTATTCAACAAAAAATAAGCAACCATTTAGTGAGCTTAGGGGCTTATGAAATAATGAACAATTCCTTAGTAAAACGAGAATATGGTAATTTTCTTGATGAAAAATCTAACAACCATATTTCTTTACTAAATCCTCTGAGCAATGACACTGCCACTTTAAGAAAAACATTAATTTATGGCGCAGTAGAAGTTTTAAAATTCAATCATTTTAACGGAAATCCTAACGGAACCATATTTGAATGGGGGAAAGTTTATTCTGAAAATGGAAATAAATATGACCAAGAAAATAGATTATTAATTGCTACAACTGGACTTCAAAATGAAGAGCATTGGTTTAATGGAAAACTAGAAAGTAGCTTCTTTCAGTTAAAAGGCATAATTGAAAGTGTATTTAAGTCTCTTGGAATATATTATGAAACAAAAGTACTTATAAAAGACCATTTATGGGAGGAAGGATTATCGTTGACGAAAGGAAAAGATAAATTGGCAAAAGTAGGAACGGTTAGAAAAGAAATATCCAATTTAATAGGATTTAAAAGGAATTATTTTATTTCAGAAATCTATTTTGATAATCTTATGAAGATTATTGCAAATTCAAAACCTAAAATTAAACCTATCAATAAATTTCAAAAAGTATTCCGAGATTTATCTATTTTAATTCCAGAAGAAGTAACAATGCAAGAAATTAAAAATTCTATTAACCAAATAAATAGTAAGCTTTTAAAAAACACGACTTTATTTGACATATATAGAGATAAAAAAAATATTGGTAAAAAAGCTTACGGACTTAGATTTGAATTTTTGCATTCTGAGAGAACTCTTAAAGACAAGGAAGTTGATTCTGTGATGAATTCTATTCAAAGTAAATTAGAAGATAAATTTAATGCTGCTCTAAGATAAGTTATGCGTAAATTTTGGATAGGTTATTTGTTTAAAAACTGGTATTTGCCATATAAATTAGGATACGCTATTGTAATTACTGGTGCAAGAACTTACTTCAAAAAACTTAAATATCAAGGGAAAGAAAAAATTCCAAAAAATGCTGGAATAATATATGCTGTAAACCACCAAAATGCTTTTTTAGATCCTATTATTATTGCTGGTCAGACAAATAGTCCAATAAATTTCTTAGCTAGAGCAGATATTTTTAAAAATAAAATAGCTAATAAATTATTACGAGGTTGTTACATGCTTCCAATATTCAGACAAAGAGATGGCGTAAATACCATTGAAAAAAATGAAGAATCATTTATTGCCTGTTATAAAATGCTTAGTAAAAAAGAAAATTTAATGATTTTTCCAGAAGGAAATCACAATTATAAAAAAATGCTTCGCCCGCTAAAAAAAGGATTGGCGAGAATTGCTTTTGGAACACTTTCAAGGTTTGGTAAGGAAGCTCCATTGTATATTGTCCCTGTTGGAATAGACTATGAAAATCATTTTAATATGAATTCTGAAGTTTTACTGAACGTAGGAGATCCAATAAAAGTAAGTGACTATTTTTCAAGTTATCAAGAAAATAGTGCAGAAACTATCAATAGATTATCGTTGAAAATTGGAGAAGATTTAGGTTCTTTAATTATCAATATTGAAGATCTTGAAAACTACGATGAGCTTTACTACCTTCTTCATAGGTTTCCTTTAAAAGAAGAACATGTAGCGCTCAAAAGAAAATTTGATTTAAGAAAAGAAAAATTAAATAACTCTCAATATTTAAAAGCTGACAACCCTGAAGAATATAAAAAATTAATAGAAGATATAAAAAGTATAAAGTCTTTTATGGTTAGAAATAAAATCAGACCTTATATTTTAAATAAGAATCCATATTCTTATATGAAGCTAAATATTTTAAGTTTAATTATGCTTGTTTTTCTTCCCTTTCACATTATTGGTCTTACCACAAATTATATTCCGTATAAAATACCTGTCTGGTTTGTGGAAAAGAAAATCAAAGACAAACATTTTCATTCGTCCTTAAAATTAGCTATTGGCGTTATCCTATTTGCATTTTATTGGCTATTAATAGCTCTTGGATTAACAATTTTTAAAGACTGGTCTTATGGACTTACCTTTTTATTGTCAGCCCCAATAATTGCAATGCTTAACTTTCGATATTGGATACTTATTGTAAAACTAATAGCAAGATGGAATTATAAAAGAGCAACTAAAAAAGAAGCATTTAATAGCATTAAAGAGTTGTTTGATAAAGTTCAAGAAAAATTCAATTAAAAACTTAATTTTTAATTCCATTTACCATTTCTAATGTGGTCTTTTTTAAATCAAAATTGTGTTCCCAACCCCAATCATTTCTAGCAAAACTATCATCTATAACTGAGGGCCAAGACAATGCAATATTATTCCTAAAATCAGGATTATAAGTTATTTGAAATTCTGGAAATAACAATTTTATTTCATTGGCTATTTCTTCCGGACTAAAACTTATTGCAGCCAAATTATAACTGGAGTTTATAGTCAGTTTTTTTCTTTCAACTTGCATGATTTCCATAGTTGCTCTTATGGCGTCTTGCATATATACCATTGGAAGTGTTACTTCTTTAGCAATAAAAGAATCATAAAAACCATCATTAATTGCCGCATGAAAAATTTCAATTGCATAATCTGTAGTGCCTCCTCCAGGTGGAGATTTATAGCTTATTATTCCAGGATATCTTAAACTTCTTACATCTACTCCATATTTTAAAAAATAATATTCACACCATCTTTCTCCAGACATTTTACTAATGCCATAAACTGTGGAGGGTTCTAATAAAGTGGTCTGAGGAGTATTTAATTTGGGACTTGTTGGTCCAAAAACCGCAATAGAGCTAGGCCAAAAAATCTTTTCAATATGTTTCTCTTTTGCTAAATCTAAAATATTGAATAGGCCTTTCATGTTTAAATCCCATGCTAATTGAATATTTTTTTCGGCAATTGCTGACAACATTGCTGCCAATAAATAAACTTCTGAAATATTGTGTTGTTTTATTATTTCAAACAACTTCTCTTTATCTAAAACATCAAGTGTAATATATTCAACCCCTAGAGTTTTTCCTTCTGAAACTAATTTTATATCCGCAGCTATAACTTGGTTGGGACCAAAATCTTTTGCTAATTGTTCAATTAATTCAACCCCAATTTGGCCAGATGAACCTATAACTAATTTCTTTCCCATTCTAATTTCAATATAACAAAAATTATTTCTTAATAATACACTGGGGTCTTATTAAAGGGGAATCTAGTATAATGAATATCCTTTACTTTATTAAAAAGTTCTTTTTTTAAGTTTTGAATTCCCGATTTTTCAGTTGCAGAAATAAATACAACATTAAATTCTTTGTTCTCCCAAAACTCTTTTAATGATTTTAATTCGTCTTTTGGAATCCTATCAATTTTATTAAAACACAATATTGTTTCCTTAGGGGCAGTCATTAGTTCATTCAAAGTCTGATTTACTGAATTCATTTGATCTTGGTAAACGGAATGTGACAAATCCACTACATGAACTAAAATATCAGCATCTCTAACTTCGTCTAATGTCGATTTAAAAGATTCTACAAGTTGATGTGGTAATTTCCTAATAAATCCAACTGTATCGCTAAGTAAAAAAGGAACTTGATCTACCACTACTTTTCTTACAGTTGTATCTAATGTTGCAAATAGTTTATTTTCTGCAAATACCTTGGACTTACTTATAATATTCATTAATGTTGATTTGCCAACATTGGTATAACCAACAAGGGCAACTTTAACCATATTGCCACGATTCTTTCTTTGAGCAAATTTTTGCTTGTCAATTTTAGTAAGCTTTTGTTTTAAATTACTTATTTTTTGGTTGATTATTCTTCTATCTGACTCAATCTGTGTCTCTCCAGGGCCTCTCATTCCTATTCCTCCTTTTTGCCTTTCTAGGTGGGTCCACATCCTAGTTAGCCGAGGCAAAAGGTACTGATACTGGGCTAGTTCTACTTGGGTTTTTGCGTGAGCAGTTCTAGCTCTACTAGCAAAAATATCTAGTATTAAATTACTTCTGTCTAAAATTTTACAGCACAGTTGCTTTTCGATATTTCTTAGTTGTGAGGGAGTTAAATCATCGTCAAATATTACCAAATCAATTTCATTTTCTTTTACAAAATGTTCTATTTCAATAAGTTTTCCTTTACCAACAAAAGTTGTTGAATGGGAAACATTCAAAGATTGGGTAAATTTTTTGACCATTTTGGCCCCTGATGTAAAAGCCAGAAATGCCAATTCGTCCAAAAACTCTTTAGTTTGGGCATTGGTTTGAGAAGAGTAATTAATTCCTACAAGAACTGCTTTTTCCAAGGATGGGTTAGGTTGTGTTAAAATTAACTATTTTCCCTAGCTTTTCTTGCAGTTATAAAACTTTTTATAAATCCAAAAAGGGAAATTCCTGATCCAATAATCATTAAAGATATTCTTAAAACTGCGCCATTATCTTCTCTGCCAAAAGCACCTTTAAGTGGCATGAAAAGAGCAAGAAAAACAAGTAAAGTTAAAGTGACTGCAATATGAGCAATAATTTTATTTTCTTTCTTTATGCCTGGATAACAAAATAGTAGAGTTACCCCAAAAAACAATGGTATCAATGCTGTTACAGATGGAGTTTCAGAAGATAGATAACCCCAACCACTCATCGAGATTAATAAAAGGGAACTTATCAGAGAAATGTTATGAGATTTCATATTTATTAAATTAATTGTTGAATTTTAATGCAAGATATAGTTAATATTTATAAATTCTTCGAAGTTGAAAATATACCTTCTGTTTGTTTTATGTTTTTTTAAGTATTTCATCTTCTAGCCCAAAAAAAAATACAATCCTCATCTTGGCAAAAAAAATCTTCATATTACTTTTATTGTTAACCGGAAAATTGGTTATATCCAAATACCAACAAAAGAACTTTAAAGTTTATAATAAGTAAGGACTTAATCTTAAAATCAAACTCTACTAAAAAAATTACTTTTTTCATCTGAAAATCGTTTTTAAGACTGCTAAAACCTTTACAAACTCAATATTTTACACCGTATAGATAAAAAAATGTGATAAATCCACGTTTTTCAGGGATTAATAGCTATGTTTTTATTATATTAGAAATGTAAACAATTAAAATTTAATAATATGGCGTATTCACATACCAATAGTAAAGGTAAAACTTACTACTTACACACT
>JADHMB010000081.1 GCA_016780365.1 Flavobacteriales bacterium | reverse complement strand
AGGGTCTGTACACCCTTCTTTAGCACAACTTCCCAATAACAATACTGAGAATAAAAATATTATAAGTTTCTTCATTTTGTAAGTTTTAAACCATTAAAGTAAGAAAAAATTTACTTAGTTAAGAAAGCAAAGGGAGGTTTGTTATCTACACGATTTGTATTAGAGATTCTATTAGCTGAAAATAGAAGGGATTAATGTTAATTACCTGCAAAAGGAGTTCCAATTATTCCTACCGCTAATTCTACATATAATAATAAGAAAAAAAATAAAGTTATTACGATTAGTATGATTTTGTAACTTCTCTTTTTTAATTTGTCTATTATAAGGTTGATTAGAAAACCAAGGGATGTTAAAATAATTCCCATCAATATAAAATCAAATAAACTCCAATCAAATTCATCAAAAAAAACATTACTAAATATTGGAATAAGTAATAAAAACAAAGGATAAAAAATTCTTCTTGACATTTTCTGAAGTATATATAACTATTTTTTTAAATTTATATTGATAACTTTTAAAAAATTAAGATATGAAAGATATGCTTGTAGTTGTAAAACTAAAAGAAGGTAAGTTTGAAAAATTTATGGGATTTATGCAATCTGAAGAAGCAATTAAGGAAAGAAGTAAAGTTGCAGATTTAAGCAAAACTATAGCTACAGTTTCTCCTGATAAGAGTAATGTAATGTTTAAAATTTATGTTCACGACGAAGTTGCTTTGAAGGCCTTTGTGAACGGCTCAAATCCAGTTTCAGGACCTGTATTTGAAGAAGTAATCTCAAGCTATGAGATTTTTGAATTAAACAAAGTTTAAAATATAGTACTATTAAAAAGTTGACTTAGTTAAGAAATCAAGGGGAGGTTAAAACACTTTAAATTTCAAATTTTACTTATGATTCTAATTTACATGAAGAATATGCAAATGCTTTATAAATCAAACAGATTCCAGAAACTGCTTTAAAATTAAAATAGAACCAACCAAGAGAAGTAAATAAGAAAATTTGTATCCATGACTAAAAAAAGGTATGCAAAATAACCAACCTGTTATTAGTCTAAGTATTCTATATTTATTGCTCTGAAGTTTTTTAAATTAACTCATTTTTTTTTAAAATTTTTATTGAATTCAAATTAATTTAATAAATTCAATTATCAAAGAAATTAAAATAGCCTTGAGTTATATTAAACGAATAAGCTTTTAAATCGGATTTACAGAGAAATAAACAAATTATATCAATAAAAATGAAAAAAACCATTACCTCAATTTTAACAATTCTAATTTTATCTAATTGTTCACAACAAGAAATATCAAAAAATAATATAGAAGAAAAAAAATCCATATCAACTGCAGGTTTTTCTAATATATGGGATTATAAAGCTACTGGTGGAATAATGATTGGAAATCAAAAAAGTGTCGATCTTCTAAACGAATACATCGAGTTTCACAATGAAAGAAACTATGAAAAAATTCGTGAAATGGACTCTGATTCTATTCAAATAAGCGGACCAAATGGTGAAAGTATAAATGGAAGTGATGAACATATACCATTTTTAAAAGAATGGTTCAACAATGCCAATACTACTTGGAAACCTATATGGGGAACATCAATTAAAAATGTTAACGACGATAATGGAAGTATGGTATTAAGTATTTTTGATAATACCACCATTTTACCAGATACTACCATAAGAACCAATGAACTTATTCAGGCCTACATTAATAATAATGGTAAGATAATTGCATTTTGGGTAAATTCAAGAGGTCTTACCGCAAAAGAAATTGCTGATATTACAGCAGCTGAAGAAGCTGGGAAATATTAACTAATCTCACTATTGATAATATTAAGACTAAATATATTTTCATTTTGTAAGTTTTAATCGAACTACTTGAATTAAGTTCTTTTCATTTTATTAGGACCAATATTAAATTGAGTATTCTTTCTTGAGACACGAAACAACATAACGGATATAGAAATTAATCCAATAAATATTTCAATTGATGTAAGACTATAAAGTCCCCAAGTGGTATTAATCCTAGCTTGATTTATTTCCTTAGAGTAAAGTAAATTTACCTTACTAACAATATCAACATTCATAGAACTTGAACCCTCATTGCTTACATACTCTAATACATTATTAGAGTCATCTAAATACTCATAAATAGGATAATAAGATTTTTTTTCTTTACCCTTAGATCTATCTACACTTACTTTATAATCAACAAAAGTTGCTTCAGCCTCAACTCCATTTTTTATTAATTCGCTAGAAATCCCATACTCATAGTAAGCACCACAAAAAAAAGCGATAGAAATTATTATTAAAAAATAATCTAAATATTTCATTTTGTAAGTTTTAAACTAAAAGTAAGAAAAAGTTTACTTTGTTAATAGGGAGAAGAAAGTTACTCTTTAATGACTTTTACTTCTTCAACTCTGTCTCCATAAGCTACTTTAAGAATGTAAATTCCTTTAGAGTAATCTCTAAGACTGATGGTAGTTTTATTCGTAGTTTGAATTCTATTTCCTATTATATCATATACTTCAGTATTAATATTTCCATTGTGGTTATTTACCGAGATAGTAATATTTTCATTTGTTGGGTTGGGGTAAATAGTAAATTCAGATTTTTGACTAATTTTTTCTGTATTAGATAATAAAATTTCCGTAGGAATTGGAATTTTACCAATAAGTGAATCATGTAAAGTTCCTAAATAAAGTGTGTCATTATATTGAATAGCACTTGTATTTTCAGTTAATAAATTTGAATTAAAATTTAGTTGATAAACTATTTGTCCATTATTATCTAGAGCTATTACTGGACCAAAAAAAGTAGCTACCCAAAAAAGAGAATCGTCATTATAAGTGATATTATCAGGAAGACCCTGAAATTGATTAACATTTGAAAAGACATCTGTTTGTCCAGAATTAGGTCCGGTTAACCAATATCGCCGAACATGGTTTACAGCTGATTCATTTACAAGTAAATAACTCTCATCATGTGAAAGAGCAACACCGTTGGCGAAATACAAATTATCAAGCAATAAATTAGTTACGTCGGTATTAGGATTATATGAAAGTAATCTTCCATTTGGCTGCCCCCAATCATTAGTATGATTACCAAGGCTATTTAATGAGCTAGCATCGCTAAAATATATAGTTCCGTCAGATCCAATATCTAAATCATCTGTTAGCATAAATGGAACTCCTGCGAAACTTGTGGATAGTACTGTAATTTGACCCGTAGTATCGATAGAAAGTAACCCTTGAAATGCATCTGCGACAATAAGATTTCCTTGAGAATCAAATTTTAAGCCCAATGGTCTTCCGCCAGTTTGAGCATAATCTTGAGGATTAGAACCGTCTCTGTTCAAAACAATGATTCTGCCGTCTTCGTTTGCGGTATACATAAGGCCATTCCCATCAAATGCTATTGCCTCAGGCCCATTAACATCACCAACTGCAATTTGCTCTAAAATCACATTATATATAGTCTGTGAAAAGCAACTAACATTTACTAAAAAAAACAAGGCGAATAATAATTTCTTCATTTTATTAGATTTAATTTTCATAATCCACATCTTTCTTCTTCCATTTTTCTGAAAATAACAACGCTAATAATTTTTGTTGATGGTTTTAGTACTAAATCATTGTCATTCTCAATATCATAATAAGTTGATTCGACATCCAATCTAAAATTTATATTTCCAACAGAACTGTAAACCCTTGCTTCAATTTCACTTCCGTGAGTTTCAATATTAGGATAAGCATCAATTAGTTCTCCATAGGTTGAATTAACTCCAATTCCTTCTATAATTTTATATTTTGGAGAAAATATTTCAATATGATTTATAAGACTGTCTTCAGAAACATGTAAAAAAGCATCTCTTTTTTTTGTTAGTGAATCCAAAATTTCATATCCAGTAAAATCTCCTTCCCCAGTTTCTAGAATAGCTTTTTTGAAAAAAGGTCCAATTGGATATTTTGAAATATCACTATCTATTTTATATTGGGATAAGGCAGTTTGAGAAATAATTTTATCGACTTCAACAGCTGCTAGTTCAGCTAATGTATGACGATTATTTTCTTCATCTTGCTCCATTTGATATGCTGCTTCTGCAGCCAAGCCTTCTTCAACTGCACTTTTAGCTATCTTTTCGTATTCATCATATAAAATTTTTAAAACCAAAGCACCTATTTCATCCACATTAGTTGCCAAACGCCAAATAAAATCCTTTTTCGTTCTCGAATTTAATCCCGGATAATAACTTATCCATTTTCCACCAACAGCTTTTTGCTTACCACAATCTCTTGGAAATCCCACACCAGGATCATCGTAGTTACAAAATTTCCATGCATTAACATCTGCCTTTGCATCTGAAATATTGTCATACAACACAAAATCAATATACATTTGATTTGTAATAGGTTTACCATCTATTGGTTTGTTTGAAAACCAATCAAAATGTAACAATCTGAAAAAATCCCAGTCACCAATTGGAGTTAATCTTTTATAGATAATATTGTTATAAGGATAGGCCTGATTACTGGTAAACTTCATGTAAAATGGCAAAGAAAGTTCTCTAGCAGCATTATTGAATTCAACAACTTGTCTCACATTTAACTTGTTTTTTGAATCACTTTTAAGTTTTTTTGAAAGCTCAGCCAATTCATTTTTGAATTCATAATCTTCATCAATAAATTGAGCATTATTAATTTTGACATAAATACTAAAGACATCTTTAATTGTTGACTCTGATTTTGTAATATCAATAATAGAAAAAAAATCTGCTTCCATTGCATTTTCTATTTCTTCTTCTGAAGCATTTAATAACGAAATATTTTTCCCACTTCCTTTAAAAAATAAATAGTCATTTGAGTATCCATAGAAATCTGAAAAATTATAATTGTAAATTATTGGAAAATTTAAACTTTCCTTATTACAATAATATGATTTTGAACGACCCCACTCGTAAAGTTCATCTGTTTCTATTACTTCAACTTTTTTTACAGTTTGATAATTGTCTAGGTATACTAAAGTTTTACAGTAAGGTGGATATAATGCAGTTGAATCACTAATAAAAACTTTCTCTGATTTATCCATAAAATAATAAGAAAACGATTCCTCATCATCCATTTTAACTTTTTCAATTGGTAAAAGACCTTGATCAAAAAGTTGGTAAACATCATAATTTTCTAATTCATTTTCAGTTTTTTGATATTCGCTAACTAAATAATCAATATATTTTTGGTCATCCAACTCTTTAAGACTGACTTTAAGATTTTTAAGACTATTTAAGTAATCATCTTCTTGATTTCCTTCACTCTCTAGTTGGGATGTCTGTTCATTAAACAAAAAAAGCGTAACCTTTTTGGAGTTGGGAGTGCCAATTATATTATTTATATAATCTGATTTATAATTTAAATTTCCTTTTTTTATAAAACCCTCTCCCTTGGGCATACAAACGCCCCAAGAACCAGATTTTTGACAATCATCAAAACTAATTAGCTTAACAATGGTATGGTTTTCAACCACAATGACACCATTGGAATATTCTTTTGCTTCTTCTAAAGCACTAGCTATATTATTTTTTTTAAGTCTTATATTTTTTTCTGAAATATCTTTTGCAAGTTTAGAGAATGTAACAATAGGATTTTTATTGGTGTCAGAGAGAATGGATTGAACATCTGCTAAAAACAGACTTACAGTATTAGGTTTTTCTTTATTAGTTGCAATATTATTAGTTGCAGTACTATTTTCGCAACTTACCAATACAAGTAATGAAAATATAAATAGTAAAAAATTTTTCATCTTTTAGTGTTGATATAAAAGTAATAAAAGTAGAGTCATGAAACAAGGAAAAGAAAGTTACTCTTTAATCTATTAGTTCAATAGTATTAAGGTTAACCTTTGATAAAAGAGCTAGCTTACTTAACGTAACTAGAGCTATTAGCAATAAAAATACGACAACAACTTTTTTAATAATACTCAAGCCATTAAACCATTCCATTTAAGTTTTAGATTAATTTAAAAAAATCAATAAACAAAATATATAAATAGACATTCAAATATTGTTTCTTTTAAAGAATAAACTACTTTACAAAGGATTGAACAATATAAACATTTATATTACCTCAGTATTTAGAATAATTTAAATTTTAATGTCTAAACTACCATCAGAACATAAATTTCTAGACCTTTCAGATTATGGTCGTTCACCTGCTAGATGGATAGCAAATACATTTAAAGATACTAGAGTAACTGCTATTCATCTAACCTCAATGTTTATTATAGCCGGGATCTTTGCAATTTACTTGATGCTAAATAAACAACTTTATGCTGCAGCTATTTTACTAATTATTAAATCTATTCTTGATGCTGCTGACGGTGAATTAGCTCGCT
>JADHMB010000080.1 GCA_016780365.1 Flavobacteriales bacterium | reverse complement strand
ATGCTTTTTTAGTTAGTTCAAATATTTGAAGTCTTGTTAAATAAAGTTCATATACATTGGTTAATTCAAAATTAAGCTGATCTGTCATCTGAGAAGTTCTTAGCTGATCTACTTCGTTTTGTAATTCTAAAGCCTTAATACCTCTCCTTACTTTTCCTCCATCGTAGAGTTTGAAATTCAGAGTAAAATTCCCATAATAATTTAGGTTTTTACTTTGCGCATTTGAAATAGGTGAGTTAACATCGTTGGTGTTTAAAACTCCTACGCTTGAATTCAATCCAGAATTGAAACTTACAACAGGGAAAAATTGAGATTTTGCTAGTGAAATATCCTGCTGAGTTAATGCTATATTTATATATTGATTTTTTATGTTGGTATTGTTAGAAAGCATTTCTTTTTTTAGAGTACTTAAGTCTTTTATATTTAAATCAGGTTTAATCTCAGAAGTTAAATCCCACTCTTTATCTACATCTTCACCCATTATTAAGTTCAAGTTTCTTACAGCGTTTCTTTGTGCTAAATTTTGAAGAATTTTGTTAGAACTATCTGTGTATAAATTTCCTTCAAATTGTAATAAATCAAACTTTACACCAATACCCAAATCACTCTTCACTTGTTGCTGCTTAAATTTTTCTTTACTTAGAGTCATTACATTGTTTAAAAGAGTTAGTTGCTCTTTTTGCATTTTAGCTTGGTAATATGCAAGAATTATCCCATGAATGGTGTTTTCTATAGCAAGAGTTGCTGTATTCTCACTTTGCAATTCTAATTGCTCTAATTTTGTCTTATTTGCTCTTACAGCAAAGCCATTAAAAATAGTCCAATTCATAGCTAATCCACCACTTACATCGTTGGATAGAAAAAGATATGGTGCGAACGATATGGGATTATTTCTTTGATCCGATATGGAATTATTTTGACCTGCATTAATATTAACTTGCGGAAGTCTCCCAGCTTCTCCCCAGTTATTAAATATTTTATTTATTTCAACATTTTTTAAGGTGAGTCTTATATCGTAGTTTTTCTCTAGACCAATTTCAATAGCTTTGCTTAAGCTTAAGGAATCCTGTGAGAAAAATACAAGAGGAAAAAAAAATAATATACTAATGATCTTTTTCATCAAATTCTTGAATTCTTTTTTGATTTTCTAAAACTGGTTCTACATCTTTCCATTCAGGAGCATTCTCTCCACCTTCCCATATCCACTTTCTAGTTCTTTTAATATCGTTGAAATACAATATTAGTGGAGGGAAATAAAGCAATAATATAATTGTTCCAAATAACACACCATATGCTACTGAAATAGCCATAGGTATTAAAAATTGAGCTTGGAAACTAGTTTCTAAAATTAAAGGATATAGACCAGCAACTGTTGTAATGGTAGTTAATACAATTGCTCTAAATCTTGAAACCCCAGCTTTTAAAACAGCTTCTTTTATGGGCATTCCCATTGCTAAATTCTTATTAAACTGGTCTAACATAACTACTGCATCGTTTACCAAAATCCCCACAAGTGCAACCACTCCCCAAACACTTAAGGTCGAAAAAGGTTTTCCAACAATCCCATGGCCCAATAATGCACTGAAGACTCCAACTGGAACTACCATAAGAATTAATCTACTTTGATAGAAGGATTTGAAGTTTAAAGAAATAGTCATCATTATCAAAATAATACTTATCAAAAATGCTATGCCCAGTCTTTCTCCAGAATCTTGTGCTCTTTCTGCTTGTCCTTTGATTTGGTAATTAACATTAGGAAACATGGCTAGTAGTTTTGGAAGAACATCCCTTTTAATTTGAGAATTTACTTGTCCAGATAGTTCGGAATCAACCAAACGGGCATCTATTCTTATTTCTTTTTTTCCATCTATGTGGTTAATTTTTATTTTACCTCTTTTTATAGAATAATCTGCCAATTCTTTAAGGGGAAATTCCTGACCTAAATCGGTTTTGATTCTAGTATTTTCAATATCTGCTATTGAGTTTCTATCTGAAAATGGATAACGCAACCAAATCTTTATTTCATCTCTGCCTTTAATTAATCTTTGTACTTCTTGACCAAAGAAACCCTGTCTAATTTGATTGGAAATAGCCATTTCATTTAATCCTAGTAGGTAAGCTTTGGATTTCAGTTCAAGATGTAATTCTCTATTGCCAATTCCACTATTGTCTAAAACACTCTTTACTTCAGGAAAACCACCTATTTGATCCTTCATCCAGTTTGCTGCAGTTTCAAGTTCTTTACTTTCTTCACTTTGTAAAGAAATAGATACTTCTTTTCCAAACCTTTGCTGGCCACCTACAGTAAATTTTTCCAATAGTCTAACGGAGTCTTCGGGGAATTTTAATCTTAATTCGTTAGACATGTCAATAGTAGAAATATGGTCATTTTCTTTGACAGAAATTCTAACAGAACCGACATGTGACCCATATTCTCCTAAATTCTCTGTACTTCCGACACTAACCGACTTGTAAGTTATAATTGTGTCGTTGTATCTATTAATTAATTCTTGATTGTATTCCTCTACAATAGAATCACAGTACCAAAGAAAGTTCTCTGTTTTATTTTCTCTTTCTCCAGGCTGATAAGTAAACTCAACAAGAATGCTGTCAAAAGGAATACTAGGAAAAAATGTCCACCTAATCCACCCAAAGTTAAACAAGACAGCAATTACAAAAATGAAGCCCATAGGCCCCCATACATGCAAACGATGTCTTCGCAGCATTTTTTCTAATACTCTTCCGTAGCCATCTCTAACGTATTTAACTCCATTATTTAATGCCTTACGAAATTTGCTATCGTTGGGCTTAAGTATCTTTTTACTTGCCAGGTGAGAGGGTAATATTAAAAATGCTTCAATAAGAGAAAACAGAAGACAAGCAATTACGCTAAATGCCATTTCTTCCATCATTTCCATTTCCCCACCAACAAATAATAAAGTAGAAAAAGCAAATACTGTAGTTAAAACAGATGTGAAAACAGCATTCATCACTTCACTAGTCCCGTCTAAAGCTGCTCTCATTGGAGATTTTCCACGTTCAAAATGCGCATAAATATTTTCCGCAATTACAATTCCGTCGTCAACCAAAATTCCTACCACCAATATCATTCCAAATAAGGAAATCATATTTATAGTCATTCCATAAAGTATTCCAAATGAGATCATTCCTATGAATGAAAAAGGGATTCCAAATGCTACCCAAAGTGATAATCGTAAACTTAAAAACAGTCCTAATACAAGACAAACTAAAAATAAACCAATCACTAAATTATTAGAAAGAGTATCGATACGCTGGTCCAAAAGATCTGCAAATTGAAAAAGAGAACGCATTTTAAATTTTTCTTCCTTTTTATTGAACTTAGAGATGTAGGAAGTCATTTCATCTGCAATTTTATCTAAATCCTCATCCACCGTTTTTTTAACAATAAAACTTACTCCTCGCTTTCCATTTACATAGTTTTTCATCGGAACTTCTGAAAAATCTAATTTTACATCTGCTATATCTTTTAGTTTTATTACGTCTCCGTTTGGTTTTGCAAAAATTACTATCTCTTTTACTATTTCAGGATCTGTTGATCGGTTCATAGAACGAATTATTATTTCTTCTTCATTAGTCTTTACACTCCCTCCAGAAAGGTCTATGTTGCTCATTCTAATGACATTGGAAATAAAGTTGAAGTTAAGACCGTATTTTAGTAAATCATTCTCTCTAATATCTACTGCTATAATTACTGGAGGATATCCTAAAACTTCTATTTGGCTAATTTCTTTGGAGGAAAGTAATTCTCTCTCAATTTTCTCTGCCATCTTTTTCAGTTCCCAAAGGTTGTCTGGGCCATATAAAGAATAAAAACCCACAACATTACTCATTCCTCCCATTCCTCTCGAAGTTTGTGCATAGACAATTGGTTTTTCAGCCCCTGCAGGAAATTGTGAAATACCATCTACAGCATTTTTTACATCCTGAAGCATTTCGTCTACATTTATTCCTTCCTCCCCAGTAACTGTTATATTAGAGACGTTTTCAGAGGATTTAGATGTAATTTCTTTTACGTTTTGAATACCATTAAGAGATTCTTCAACTCTTGTTGTAATACCTTCTTCAATTTCTTTTGGAGATGCTCCAGGATAGGAAACCGCAATGTAGACCCTGTTGGGGTTCATCTCAGGGAAAAATGACTTAGGCATTAAAAACAAACTCAAAAGACCTACTATTCCAGTAATAACAATTAGTGCGTTTGCCCATATTGGAAACTTTATAAAGTAGGCTATAAGTTTCTTCATTTTATTTAAAAATCGGAGTTATTTTAATACTGTCTTTTGCATTTACAATAGGCTGAGGTAAATAGATAATAGAATCTTTAAGGTTATCTACATAGTAGTATCTATCGTCGCTAGATCTTATATTAATTTCAGTACTGTGGATGGTACTGTCCTTATCCACTCTATAGATTTTATTTTCTCCAAAAATAGCAGTCCTTGGAATTTTACAAACCATTTCTAAAGCATTGAGCTCTAATTTTGCTTTTACATACATCCCATAGTACAATGGAAGTTTGTTAATTGGCTTTACATAGACTGGAACGCTTTGTGTATTGGCATTGATAAAGTTTCCTATTCGAACTACTTTGCCCATAAATTCAACGTCGTTCTCTATTAAGTTAACAGGGCTTCCAATTTTAATTTTTTGCATGTATTTTACTGCAAGTGGTATTTCTATTTCTAGTTCATCGTCTCTTATTATTTGAATAACTGGACTTCCTGGGTTTACTATTGAGCCTTGGTCAATAAAAGCCTCTACGATAGAACCGTTGAACGGAGCCACTTGAAAATATTTGGTTAGTCTATATTCATCGCTTTTAATATTTAAATATTCGGCCAAAAGTTTTCTAGATATAATAAAGTTTTTTTCTTTTGAAGTAGTGAATTTTGGAAATTCTCCAAGTGGTTGATCAACTGTAATAGAATTAAAAAAATTATACCATTTATCGTATTGTTCTGAATGGTCTGTTGCTAAATCTGGTAAGACAGAAGTCCACTGGCTAAGATAATTGCTCTTTCTTGCGGCAAGCATCAACTTTGCATCTGTGTCTCTAATTCTAAAAAGTAAATCTCCTTTCTTAAATGAAGTTCCTTTTTTAAGAGAAATAGGACTGTTTAAAAGACCTTGAACTTCAGAAGATATGTTAATCATGGTCCCTGCCATAACTCTTCCAGATCCTGAAACCAGCACTGGATAGGTCTGGTTGGAAACCATTTCAACATTAACAAATTTGGAAGAGACTATAGCACTTACGTTTTTGATTTTTGAAGCTCTAATTTCCTCGGCGTTAGATTCTCCATAACTCACTCCGGACTCATAGCTAATACTACCAACCATAAATAGTAGTCCTAATAATAGCAACAGAATTACGGTAATAATGATTTTACGAATTTTCATAGCATATTTAAGATCGTGCAAATATAGTTTTTTATGATTTAGTTTTTTGTTAAAATATGGTAACAACAGAGAACCATAAAATTAATTGCCCTTAATTCTATTAAAAAGTTCTTTGAAAACCATTTTGAAATTTTTAATTTCAGGTTGTCTTTTAACAGCTTTCACGTTTCCAGTTTTATCTATATTAAGTTCGTAGTACCACAAAAAAGAGGCATTATTTACATCCATTCCCATTTGACCAAACCTCAAATCCCAAAAAAGCAGTTTTCCATTTTTTTCTTCTATTCTATACCAGCCAGCAGATATATCAATTAATTGTTTTATGACTTTTTGATCTAAATAAGCTTCCAGCAAATGATGGTTTTTTAAAAACTCTTTTGAATAGGTAATCTCTTGTTTGTCAAATAGTGAGTAATAAGCCGTTCTGTATCCTTTGTCAGTTTCAATTAAGGACGACCATAGTATTGCATTTAACGGAGATGGTTTGGTATCCATTTCTACATACTCTATTTCCTGATTTTCAAGCCCCTCTTCAAATTTTTGAAATGAAACCCATTTAAAAATCAAGGTTAGAATTAAATAGGTAGAACTTACAGAAAGTCCTATGTTGTTAAATTTAGATCGTCTAGGGTTTTCTTTTTTTAAAGACATAGCTATTATTAAAAACCCAAGAAATGGCAAAGTATAAAAAGGATCTACTACAAAAATATTTTGGTACGCCAAACGGTAATTAAAAGGCCAAAAAAACTGAGTTCCCCAAGTAGTATGCGCATCTAGTAAAGGATGGGTGACTGTAGTCCAGAAAAATAATTTTGTCCAATCTTTAAAAGAAACATCTTTTAACTTAAAATGTATTTTTTTAGCAATCCATGCTAACAAAGGAGCAATTAATACTGCAAAAACTATAGAGTGAGAAAAACCTCTATGCATTTGAGTCGCAGAAATTTCATCTGTAAAACTTCTTAGTATAACATCTAAATCGGGAATTGTTCCAGCTATTGCTCCCCAAAGAATAGCTTTATTGCCAACTTTTTT
>JADHMB010000079.1 GCA_016780365.1 Flavobacteriales bacterium | reverse complement strand
TTGCATAAATTCAAACTTTGATGTAATATTGCAAACCAAATTTGCTTCTTTAGCTCAGTTGGTTAGAGCATCTGACTGTTAATCAGAGGGTCCTAGGTTCGAGCCCTAGAAGAAGCGCACTGAGAATGAGAGAGTTACGTCTATTTTAGTTGTAGCTCTCTTTTTTTATATATAAATGACGTATCCAAAATATATAAAAATCTTAATTTTTTAAATTAATATGGGGTTAGTAAAAGTTTTAACTTTTTATTTAATATAGCTTAACTAAGGCTTAACTTTTTTGAAAAAAATATATTCCATATTTGAATATGAAAAATCTAGCTATCAGTTTATTAATTTCTGTAATTGTCATAAGTCTTATTATTATTATTCTATAGAATGAAAATTGTCTCTAAGTATATAATTTCATATTATGATTTATTAGAACAAAAAGTTGATCATTTAGCAGATTCTACGCCTGAATTTTTATTTTTTTTAATCTTTTTTGTGAGATTATTCATTTCATTATCTTTTCACTTATTATATATATTACCAATTTATTTATTATTTTTTTTTAATAAATGAATTTGAAATTTAGCAATTCCTCCTTTGCTTTCTTTTATTGCTTTTTCTAATTTGGTGAAGTCCGTTAGCTATTAATAGTTATTTTTTATATGTTTATAACATGCAAGAATTTTATAAAAACAACTATCAAAAGCGCTGGTTTAATTTGTTTGTCTTTAACAATAATCTTGCTAAGAAGTATGGCAGAAAAGAATTTACACAACTTCCATTATGGAGACAACACTTTACATTTTTTGGAGTTTTCTTTCTATTAATATCTCTAGTTTTATATTATTTAAGTAAAATTTTTTTATAATCAGACCCTCGAATCAACTCCTGTTTTGTTGTATTTTCAGGATTTATAAACTATGAATATAAGTAAAGTAATAGACTATTTTATTCCTAAAAAACATTTGGAAAATGCTGAATTGTATCGAAAATCTCAATTCATTGTTTGGTTATTTTTTGTATTTATATTGGCGAATCCGTTTTTTGCTATAATATCTGGTAGTGATTCTACAATAACTTTATACATAGGTTCTTTCATAGAAATTTTATTGCTAGGTCTGCTACTTTTCTTCAAGTACAGGGGTTCATTTGTATTCATTACTCACGCTATTTGTAGTGCCTTTACAATTGCTATGTTTTTTATACCATTAGAAACTGGAGGTCTGTTTTCACCTGATCTGCCTTCCATATATATTTTTCCAATTTTTGCTTTAATTATGGGAGGAATTCGTATTGGTCTTTTTTATGTCTTTTTGAATATATTAATTCTCGTTGGATACTATTTTTTGGCATTAAATAATACTCCATTTTATCTTGGAACATTAAATAACATATCCAACGAATATTTCTTTTCTAATGTATTAATGAACTTTTTAATAATCATTTTTTTAGTTTTTAGAAATGAAAAAAATCGTCAAAAATTATTAGTAGCGTTATCCGTTAAAAACACTTTAATTACTCAAAAAAATAATGAAATTCAGGATAGTATTCATTATGCTAAACGTATTCAACAAGCTATACTTCCTCCAAAAGATCTTGTAGATGAATATCTGCCGGACAGTTTTATTCTTTATAAGCCTAAAGATATTGTTGCAGGTGATTTTTACTGGATGCAACAGAAAGATGAGAAAATTCTTTTTGCAGCAGCAGATTGTACTGGACATGGAATTCCAGGAGCACTAGTGAGCGTAATTTGTAACGACGCTCTAAATCAATCAGTTGAAGAACACAACCTTATTGAACCTGGAAAAATTCTTGATAAAACTCGTGATATTATTGTTCATGTATTTGAAAAAAGTGAAGAAGATGTAAAAGATGGTATGGACATATCTTTATGTGTTTTAGACAAGGCACAAAACACATTACAATGGGCTGGGGCTAATAATCCAATTTGGATAATCCGAAACGGTGAAATCCAAGAAACAAAACCAGACAAACAAGCAATTGGGAAGATTGATAATCCCCACCCGTTTAAAACACATAATTTTAAATTAGAAAAGGAAGATTTAATTTATGTATTCACTGACGGATTTCAAGATCAATTTGGAGGGGAAAAAGGAAAGAAATTCAAACTTGCCAATTTCAAAAAACTAATTATGAGTATTCACAATGAGAAAATGAAAAAACAACTAGAAATGATTAACACTTCATTTGAAGATTGGAGAGGAGACCAAGAACAGGTTGACGACATTTGCGTAATAGGTATTCGAATTTGAAATCAAAACAGAACTAATCTCCCTTACTTTAGTAATTAATTTATATCTTAATTTTTAATCTCTAAACTTAAATATAAAATATGCACCAAATTGAACATCTGCTACACATTAACGCACCACTTAACAAAGTATACGAAGCTATTAAAGACGTTGAAAATATTAAACAGTGGTATACTACTGATATTGTGGATAACTCGGACAATACCAAAACTTTTAAGTGGGGTGAAATGTTTCTTATTGCAAAATGTAATGAAATTGAGAATGAGAAAATTACTTGGGAATTTATAGAATCTTCTATGCCTATAGAATCGCTTTTTATGACTTACGAACTTAGCGAAAATGAAGGCAAAACTCGTGTAAGATTTACTTACGGTAATTTTTCTGAAAAGTCCGATTTTTATGCCAACCAAAATTTTAGTTCTGCAAAATATTTAGAAAGCCTAAGACAATTTTGTCAAACTGGAAATGGAGAAGCATTTGGTTCTGGTTCTTACAGGTCTTAGATTGATTTTTCTGAGAGCATCTAGTTTTTAAATTTAATTGTATTTAATTCAAAAAACAAAAGGGCATAGTTTTTGGAGATAGTTATTTAATATTTAAATGATAACTCATTAAATCTATTACTATGATTACATATAATAGAAACCTTTTATGTCTATTAATATTGATTTCTAAAACAATTGTAAGTCAAGAAATATTACAGCCATCTGCCACTGAGACATTACTAATTCTTGAGGTTTTGAACCCTAATGATTCGCCCTATGAAAATAAAATAGTAAAATTAATAGATGAGAACAAAAATGAATTTATGTCTACTACAAATAGTAAAGGAGAATTAAAAGTTTTAGTGCCCAATGGACATAGCTATTTTACAAAATGTGGGGATTTAAAAAATGAACGTATAATTAATATTGGAAGCAGAGGATATTCTACTTTTTCTAGCAAAAGATATACTTACAGATTTACAGAGTTTACATTACAATTTATCAACTACCAAAACAAACCAGTAATTGGGGAGGAAATTCTAACGCTTCTAGCTTCTGGTGACTCATTAATCAAAAAAACAGACTCCTATGGAAAAGCAAAGTTCTATTTGCCAATAAAAGAAAGTTTTGATGTAAGAACGAAATATAATCTAATAAAAAAGTTTGAAATACCAGACAAGGGTTATCAGTCAGTAGCATTCGATTTTAGATACCAAGGCCAAAGCACGAAAGAATATGAAGATGCAGTAATACAAAATAAACTAGCAATGATAGAATATGCTAAGCAAAATAGAATTAGAGATTCTATTCAAAGGTACAATGACTCTATTCAGTCTACAAAATCTACTATGGTAATATTTTTTGCATCCGATAGAGAGTTCAAACATCTGGGGGAAATAAGTGTTTTCGATGGAAGTAAAAAAGGTAAGCTATTAGGAACTGTGAATTCTGTATGGAGTTGTCATTCTGGCCCATCAGAAGAAAATGCAGAAGTAAAATTTAAAAAAATGAAGGGCAGTTATACTTATTATGCAGTAAGTACTCAAGGTTATGAATGGGAAGGATCTTATAATATAAAAGGCGGAGGCTGGGAGAGAGTAATTTTAGAAATTGAAGAGGGTAAAAAAATGCTTGATTAATTACAATTACTTTTTTTAACCCCATGAATTAAAAAAGAACTTAATTAAAGAATGTAGCTATAGTTTGTCAGAGACTTTTCTTGCTGTTTTCTTCCTAGTTTGAGAAGCATCTATGTGAGGATCTGAATTTTTCGCTTTCCTTTTTTTCGTTTCCTTTTTAGTCTTTACAGAATAATTTGTTTTGGAAGAGTTTTCATCCTTCTTTTTCTTCTTTTTCTTCTTTTTTTCAGAAAGTCCATTTTCTGATTTTTGAGTCTTTTTATAGTCTAAAGTGCTGGACTTTTGATTTTGAGAAAAAACTGAGAAGCTTAAAAAGCAAATAAAAATAAGTAAGATATTTTTCATTATTTAATAATTTTAATGTGAAAATACATTTATTCCAATAATTCTACAACTCCTTGGTCTACTTATTTTTAAGTACTCTGTCCTTAATAAATTCTAAGTGCTTTTTCTTGAGAATGCTTCTCTTATTAATAGAATATTCTGTAAAAAAATGATGGGCTTGTAAGAATTTAATCTGTATTTCATCCCAATGATTTTTATTTTTAACCACCCCGTAACCTTTTAATTCTTCATAAAAATTCGATGAAATACTTAAAAAATCTTTCCTCCCTAAATAATCTAAATCTGCATCACATATTATTCTTTCTAAATGGTTATTTGGTTTTTGAGGAACTTTTGTTGCTTGTATTAAATCACATATTTTAATTACTTGAGATGGATTAAAGCCATATTTAGGGAGTATTTCACGTGCATAATCTTCCCCAATTGTTTCATTATCTAAATATTTATCTATATAGCCAAAGTCATGAAATAAAACTGCAGCTCTTAACAAAATAAAGTCTTCTGGACTAACTTTTTCATTAAATGCAATTTTTTCTACTGCATTTAAAACATCTTCGGTATGGTGTGGCCCATGATAAAATAGATTTTTTGCCAATTTTTTCGTTAGAAAATTAAACGCATATTCTTCCAATCCATAGTAGTCAATTTTAGATTTTGCAGAAAACTCCTTATAGTCTCTAAACCAATCACTAGAACTAAAAGTACCGTAAGAAGAAAATGCAGGGTCGATTCCTTTAACATAGAACATATATATATCCCCAGTATTTTTAGTAGATATTTTACCTCTAGAAGAACAATTAAAAAAAGTCTTAACTACTTTGTAGGTAGATTCAGAAATATTTACTTTCCATGGCTCTGAGTTACTTTCAATTCTTTTAGCAATATTTACAGTGTTGCCAAAAATATCATAGGCTATTCTCTTAGTTCCAAGAACTCCTGCAATAACATCTCCATTGTGGATTCCAATTCGTACTTCCCAAAATTCTTCCTTTTTAGAAACTGCACTTTCCTTTAACTTATTCATTAGCGATTGTATCTCTAAGGCTGCAGAAACACAGTTTATAGAACTCAATTCAGGATGGTCTCCAAAACCTCCAACAGCTAAGTAAGCGTCTCCAATAGTCTTAATTTTTTCTAAATTGTATTTTTCACTAATTGAATCAAACTCTGAGAATAAATTGTTTAATTTGTTCACCAAGTAAGTAGGCTTGTTGCGCTCTGCAATTTTAGTAAACCCAACAATATCTACAAAAATCACTGAAACATTTTTATAGGATTTAATTTCTGCATTTCCTTTAGCCTTTAATTCTTCTACTATATTTTGAGGGAGAACGTTGGAAAGAAGTTCATCAGATTTATCTCGTTCCAGCTTAACAAGTCTATTTTGCTCTGCAATCCTATCTTTTTGTTTCGATATAGTCTTTGTTCTTTTCTCTACTAAAAAAGCCAATTTTCTTTTGGTAGACTTTATTTGTTTTACTCTAATTATATAGCCTATTATTAGAATTAATAAACAAAAAATGATAAATGGAAAATAATATTCTGGCGATTTTAGCGAACTGAAAATATGAAAAAAAGAGAATTTGTTGAAAATAGATGCTATGTAAAGCATATTTAATTAATCAATTTCGACTGCAAATATTACTATGTCATCTACCTGCTCATGCTCTTCCCCCATCCATTCTGCCAATCTATCTTCTAGTAACTTTTTTTGGGTTTCCATGGAATCATTAACGGTCTCAACTAGAAGTTCTTTAAACTTTTTATACATGAATTTCTTACCTCTTGGTCCTCCAAACTGATCAGGATATCCGTCGGAGAAAGTATATATTTTATCCCCCTTTTTTAAGTCTAACTCAAAATTTTCATAATTATGTTCTCCATAGGTAAAGGAACCTATGGCAAATCTGTTGGTCTTATAAATTTCCAGTTCGCCATCTCTTACTAAATACACTGGATTGTTGGCCCCAGCAAATTTTAATTTCATTTCTTCAAAATTAATAGAGCAAAGCGTAATGTCCATTCCATCTCTTATAGAATCGTCGTTACTTTTATTTAATGAATCGTTTGCATATTTATTTAAATCATCTAAAATAAGACCTGGTTTGGTTAGTTTATGTTCATTAAAAGCACTGCTTAATCCATTTGCTCCAACCAAACTCATAAAAGCTCCTGGAACACCATGCCCAGTACAATCCACTGCTGCAAACATATATTCATTTTTCTGCTTACCAACCCAATAAAAATCACCCGAAACTATGTCCTTTGGTATAAATAATACGAAAGAAGATGGAAAATATTTTTTAATCAACTTTTCTGGCGGAAGAATAGAGTCTTGAAGTCTTTTTGCATATCTTATACTATCAGTAACATC
>JADHMB010000078.1 GCA_016780365.1 Flavobacteriales bacterium | reverse complement strand
AACATAGACCCAGTTTTTGTTTAGGGTTGGTGTACTATAAAAAAGCACATCTGCATTCGGGTAAATTTTAAATTTCCAAATATCTCTTTTGTTTTTTTTCTGATAACCAGCCAGGTGATCTTCTTTAATTTCAAGTAACTTAAGGTTTATAGTGTCTCCTGAAAGAAGGTGAATTGTTATGTCTTGTAAGTCGCTATTTTTATCTTGGGCATTAGATTCAAATGTTGTGAAAAAGAAGAAAATTAAAATAATTAATAGTTTTTGTAATTTTTTGTTCATAAAATAAAATTAAACAATTTGTCAACATTATATACCGAAACAAGTTCTATATATATATTTGTTACTATAAATTATTGTTATGGATATAAATTCTTTTGAAAACAGACATATTGGTGCAAATCAAGACGATATTAAAAAGATGTTAAATACAATTGGATTAGGTTCTGTTGATGAGTTAATCCATCAAACAATTCCGAATTCAATTTTAAAAAATAGTCCATTAAAAATTGAAGATGCAATAACTGAAAATGATTATTTAAAAAAATTAAAAGAAATTGCTGACTTAAATAAAAATTTTGACAATTATATTGGCCAAGGTTATTATGGAACACTTACTCCTAGCGTTATAAAAAGAAATATTTTATGTAATCCGGGCTGGTACACAGCATACACTCCTTATCAGGCAGAAATTGCACAAGGGAGATTAGAAGCATTATTAAATTTTCAAACTTGTGTAACTGAACTTACTGGAATGGAAATAGCAAATGCATCACTTTTAGATGAATCAACTGCAGCTGCTGAGTCTATGTTGATGTTTTTTCACATGAGATCAAGGTCTCAGGTTAAATCTAATGTAAATAAATTTTTTGTTAGCAATGATTTATACTTGCAGACTGTAGATGTAATTACTGCTAGAGCAGAGCCACTTGGAATAGAAATTATTTTTGGAGATGCTAATACAATAGAGTTGTCCAATGAATTCTTTGGTGCGATTGTACAATATCCAAATGCTTACGGAGAAATTTACGACTACAGTGAGTTTACTTCTTCTGCTAGAAATTTAGACATTCAAGTTTCAGTAATAGCAGATATAATGAGTCTTGTTTTGCTTAAAAGTCCCGGAAGTTGGGGAGCAGATGTCGTTGTTGGATCTACCCAAAGATTTGGAGTTCCAATGAGTTATGGCGGTCCTCATGCTGCATTTTTTGCCTGTAAAGATTCTCACAAAAGATATATTCCAGGGAGAATTATTGGAGTATCCTTAGACGTTCATGGAAATCCAGCATTAAGAATGGCTCTTCAAACAAGAGAACAACATATAAAGAGAGGAAAGGCAACTTCCAATATTTGTACAGCTCAGGCCCTTTTGGCAGTTATGGCTAGTATGTATGTTGTCTATCATGGTCCAAAAGGTTTAAAAAACATTGCAGAAACAATTAGACAAAAAACATCTAGTTTAAAACAAGCTCTAATAAGTTTGGGATATGAAATAAATAATTCCAACCATTTTGATACTATTTCCTTCAAAGAGGACTTAAGTTCCTTAAAGTTACACTTAGAAAAAAATGAAATTAATGTTGGTTATTATAAAGATGTTGTAACAATATCTGTAGATGAGACAAGTAGTTGGGATAGTCTGACTAGACTAGCAAATATTTTAGCAGAATTTAAAAACTCTAATTCAATAGTAAAACTTGAAAAAGAGATTGATAATCCTCTTTTTTTACCAAAAAATAATTCAATTCTAGAGCAAAACGTCTTTAATTCTTATCATTCTGAGACAGAAATGATGAGATATATTAAAAAACTTGAAAATAAAGATTTATCACTTGTTCATGGCATGATTTCTCTTGGTTCTTGTACAATGAAGTTAAATGCAGCAACTGAAATGGAACCTATTACTTGGCCTGAATTTGCAAATTTACATCCCTTTAGCCCTGTAAATCAGACTCAAGGGTTTCAACAAATATTTAAAGAGTTGGCGCAAGACTTAAGTGAAATAACTGGTTTTGACCAAGTTTCGCTTCAACCAAATAGTGGTGCTCAAGGCGAGTATAGTGGACTTATGGTAATAAGAGCTTTTCATATATCAAATAATGAAGGACATAGAAATATATGTCTAATTCCTACCAGCGCTCACGGAACTAATCCTGCAAGTGCAGTTATGGCTGGAATGGAAGTTGTTTTGATTAAATGCGATGAACTTGGAAACATTGACATAGAAGATCTGAAAGAAAAAGCTTCACATTATGCAGATAATCTTTCTGCCTTAATGGTTACTTACCCATCTACTCATGGAGTTTTTGAAAAAGACATTATAGAAATTACTACTATTATACATGAATTTGGAGGACAAGTCTATATGGATGGCGCCAATATGAATGCACAAGTTGGTCTTACATCACCAGGACTAATTGGAGCAGATGTTTGCCATCTAAACCTTCACAAAACTTTCGCCATTCCACATGGAGGTGGAGGTCCAGGAATGGGACCAATTGGTGTTGCAAAACATTTATCGCCATTTTTACCTGGTAATCCAATTATTAAAACAGGTGGTTCTAGCGGCATAAAAGCTATTAATGGAGCCCCATGGGGAAGTGCTTTAATTTTGATAATTTCTTATGGATACATAAAGCTTCTTGGGGCAAAAGGATTAAAAAAATCTACAGAAATTGCTATTTTAAATGCCAACTATTTACAATCTAAATTGAAAGACCATTTCGATGTGCTTTATTGTGGCCCTAGTGGTAAAGTTGCTCATGAAATGATTCTTGACTGCAGATCCTTTAAAAAAGATTCAGGAATTGAAGTTGAAGACATTGCAAAAAGATTAATGGACTATGGATTTCATGCGCCAACAGTTAGTTTCCCAGTTGCAGGAACACTAATGGTAGAACCTACTGAAAGTGAATCACTCAAAGAATTAGATAGATTTGCAGAAGCGATGATTGGTATTAGAAATGAAATTAGAGAAATTGCTAACGAAAGTTATGATCAAGTTGACAACGTACTAAAAAATGCTCCTCACACTGCATTTCAAGCAATAGATGAAAATTGGAATCACAAATATTCAAGAAGAAAAGCTGTTTATCCAAATCTAAATCAAATAAATAATAAGTTTTGGCCTCCAGTAGGGAGAGTAGATAATGCTTATGGAGATAGAAATTTAATTTGTAGTTGCTTACCTTTAGAAGAATATGAAAAACAAAATGAAGTAATTAAATCACAATAAAAAGAATAAAATGAAAAAAATACACCTAGCTATATTTTACTTTTGCCTTAGTAGCATTTTTAATGCTCAAATAAAATCGAACAAAAACTTTAATACTTGCGATTTCAAACCACTTGTTAATCAAAATTTAAATTTTTCTAAATCAAGTTTTGACACCATTGCCTACAACACTTTTGATGATGTTACAGATTGGACAATTAGTGCTCCAAATTTACAAGGCCAATGGGAGGTTGTAACTTCAACACCTACGGATGTTGTAAATTACATGGGAACTATGGCTTCTAGTACAGCTTCAGATGGATTTGCTGTTTTTAATGGAATTCAATATTTACTTAACGCCAGCGTGGACTTTCAAGATGCTGCAATAGAACTAAATGACACACTAGATTTAAGCAATTACCCAAGTGTTACCTTAGAATTTGAACAAATGTATAGAGCGTTTAATTACGACAAAACTTTTGTAGAGCTGTCTACTGACTATGGAAGCACCTGGACATCCATTGAGCTCAACAATCAAGTTACTACCAATGATCCAGCTATTCAAGAACTAGTTGGAATTAACGTCTCATCTTATGTTGGTGGGCAACAAGGGGTTAAAATAAGATTTAGATGGACCAGCGATAGTGACGATGATTCTTTTGGCTCGGGATATGCATGGTTAATTGATGATTTAAAAGTAACCGTTCCACCAGAAAATGACATTCAAAATGTTTCATCTTGGATTTTTGGGGAAAATAGTGGAGGTGCTGAGTATGGTAGAACTCCAATTTCTCAAGTAGAACAAAATTACTTTATAGGTTCTTCGGTTTATAATTATGGATCTTTAGATCAAACAAATGTTGTTTCCAATGGAGACTTTACGGGACCAACAACTATTTCAAGTTCAACCACTGGCTCTACAATTGCAAGCGACTCTACAGAAGTTATTGAAAGTCTGAATCCTGTTAGTTTTTCGGTAGGTAATTATACAGGTTCTGTAACGGTGACCTCTATGGGAGATACTCTTGGTTCTGGGAATTTTGACGACAACACCTATTTAAGAAATTTTGAGATAACCAATGATATCTATTCCTTAGATGGACTTGGCAACCATCCAGCAGGTTATGAAGCCATTGGGTCCTTAGGTTCTAATTCTTGGTCAGATGCTTCTGACGGATTAGTTTGTGGAACTTATTACCCACTTAGACAAGAGGAAATTTTAAATTCTGTCAGAGCTTACATTACTAGTTCTACTGTAGCTCAAAGTGAAGTAATTTTGTACATCTTGGATTCGTTAAGCTTTACAAGTGGTCTATTTAGCAACTCTGTTTTCACTTCGGAATTATATACCGTTTCTGCACAGGATGTAAATAATGGGTATATAGATATTCCTGTTGCAAACAATATTGGATGGGATCCTATCAATAATACTTCTACGTGGGAAAATATTACTTTGGGAATAGGTGGTTACTATGCTGCAATAGAATTGTATAGCGGAGGAAATACTTATGACATAAGAATTCTGGATGACAATACTGTTGGGCAACCAGCTTGGTCAAGTGCAATATGGTACCCTGGAGATCAAGCCTATTCTAATGGGAATGCTTTTGCAATTAGAATGAACTTTGGAGCTAGTGTAGATTTAGTAGAGAATTCGGTAAATAAATTGCATGTTTTCCCAAATCCATCTAAAGAATTTGTAAATATTAAAATAGAAAACAACTTACCTAGCGAATTAATATTAATGGATGTTTCGGGCAAAATTATTTTAGAAAAAACATTTACAAATAGCTTAAATATTAATCTATCTAATCTGAATAATGGAATTTATTTCCTTTCTGTGGCCAATAATTCTCAAATTATTACCGAAAGAGTTAACATTGTAAAGTAGGGTTTTAATAGAATGTGTTTTGTTTAACTATTAAGCGAAATAATTAAATATACATTCTAAATAAACTATTTTTTCTTATTATTGTTTAATAAACTTAATGACAATAAAATGAAAAAAATTTACTTATTACTCTTTTGTATTACTACTGGGTTTTTAGCAAGTGCGCAAAGTTCTTCAAGCCAACTTTCTAAAAAACATGAGTTTATAGAAGAAAAAACTAAACCTAACTTCTCAAACCAGCCAAAAGGTGTGGTACTTTGGGAAAATCAATTTGATAATGCTAGTGACTGGGTTACAGACAATACTTGTGCCTATACTGGCTATACTATCGTAGGTGGTTATGACTATACCAATCAAGTGCCAATTACATCGACTTCATCGTGTACTGGTACTGGAACTGTTGCTACAGATCCTGGAACTGGTGCTACCGCTCAGTGGAGATTTGAAACTGATCCTAACTTAATACCTGTTTCTGCACTTGCACCATTTGGTTCAGCTACTGCATCCAACGGTTTTCTATTTATAGATTCTGATGCCTGTGGTGGCGGAGATGGTGACGGTACTCCAATATTTGTTACTGCAACCATTGCAACTCCTATAGATTTAACAGGGGAAAATAGCGTTGTCTTATCTTTTTCTCACAATTACAGATGGTGGCAAGACACCAGAGGAGTTAGAGTTTCTGGAGATAATGGTGCTACTTGGGTTCAGTATGAAATTACTAATAACTCTGGCTATCCTAACGATCAAAATTCTGGAAATCCTGAAATTACAAGCATTGATGTTTCATCAGATGTAGGTGGACAATCTCAAGTATTAGTACAGTTTTATTATGAAGACAATGACTTTTGGGCTTGGTATTGGGCTGTAGATGATGTTAAAATATCTAGAAAAGATTTAAATAACATTCAAGCGAATTCATCATGGATTTATGGAGAAACTCATTATGGTGCAGAATACGGTAGAGTTCCAATTACTGAAATTGATGCGAAGTGGGTAGTTGGTGCACAAGTAACCAACGATGGAGTAAATGACCAAACAAATGTTACTTTAAATGCTGATTTTGGTTCTTTCAGCACTACTTCTTCACTTGGAATTGTTGAATCTGATTCTACATCAGTAATAGAATCATTAGAGCCTTTGACACTTACAGCTGGAACGTACCAAGGTACTTTTACAGTAAGTTCAGATTCTGACCAAGTAGGTGGAGCTAATTTTGGAGACAATACTTATGAAAGAAACTTTGAAATAACCAGTGATGTTTATTCTTTAGATGGTATTGGATTACACCCAGCCGGTTACGAAGCTCTTGGTTCGCTTGGAAGTAATTCTTGGGCAGATGCTGCAGATGGATTAGTTTGTGGTACTTACTATAACTTAAAGCAAACTCAGGTTTTAAATTCTGTTAGAACTTATATAACATCAACCTCCGTTGCTCAAGCTGAAATTATTCTGTACATTATTGACTCTTTAAGTTTCTCCACTGGAGCTTTTGGGAATGCAATTTATACATCTGATCTGTATACTTTAACTGCAACTGATGTTGCCAACGGGTACTTTGATTTGTCAATAGCAACACTTTCTGGATGGGACCCTTCAACTAACAGCAATACTTGGGAAAACTTAACTTTAAGTGCAGGTGGTTATTATTTAGCTGTTGAATTATTTAGTGGTGGTGGTACTTATCATGTAAGAATTGTAGATGATGCAACTGTTACACAGCCTGCATGGTCAAGTGCAAT
>JADHMB010000014.1 GCA_016780365.1 Flavobacteriales bacterium | reverse complement strand
AAAGGAATCGAACAAGACAAACTTAAGCTTATTTTTCAGCCTTATGCACAAGAAAAAACAAATACCTCTAGACAGTACGGCGGCACTGGTTTAGGTTTGGCAATTTGTGATCTTTTAATAGAGTTAATGGGTGGAGAAATTAAAGTGGAATCTAGCGAATTAGGAACAGATTTTACATTTAAAATCCCATATGAAATAGCAAAGAAGAGAGTTTTAGAAAATAAAGGTTTGGTTTACCCAATTAAAGAACTTAAAATATTAATGGCTGAGGATGACCAGCTTAATGGTCAACTATTTAAAGATCTAATACAAAATACTGTAAATAACGTTACTGTAGACTGGGTTTTAAATGGAGAGGAAGTGATGGAAAAAGTGGCTTCTAAGCATTACGACATAATTTTAATGGATATAGAAATGCCTTTAAAAAATGGTTTTGAAACAAGTTCTGAAATAAGAAAATCTAAGAATGCCAAAATTAATAATATTCCCATTATTGCAATGACAGCTCATTTGGTAGAAGATGTTTTAGAGCGATGTTATCAAAATGGAATGAATGATTGTATTTCCAAACCATTTCAGATAGAGATTCTCTACAAAAAAATATCAGAGACGATAAAAAACATTGATTTAGGTAAATCAATAAGCTCAAATAATAAGGCAAAATATTTAGAAATATTTATTAGAACATTTAGAAAAGACTTTAAGGAACTAAATGATTCCATTAGCTCTGAAAATTTATCTCTTGTTAAAAGTAAATTACATAAAATGAAAGGCTCTTCTGCAACTATGGAATTCAACGATATTGCAGAATGTATTGCCGCTATGGAGTTAAAAAAAGTAGTAGATTTAATGGAGGATTTAAAGCTACTTAAAACTTTATTTCTTTCTAATACTAAAGAAAAATTACAGTTATGATAAAGACTATTATTGTAGACGATGACGAACTTTGTATTTCGGTTATTGAGGACATGATTGACCAATTAGAAGAATTCTCTTGTGTGGGAACCTTTCAAAATGCATTAGATGCTTATACTTTTATTAATAACAATCAGGTAGATGTTTTATTCCTTGATGTAGAAATGCCTAAAATGGGAGGAATTGAGTTATTGAAAAATCTAGAAAATCCACCTTTAGTAGTAATGATTACTTCTCATGATGAATTTGCACTTGAGTCTTACGAATACAATGTTACAGATTTTTTAAAAAAGCCAGTAGAGTGGGCAAGATTTATTAAAACTGTAAAAAAAATAAATAATAAGCTTTTTGGGTTGGGGGCAAAGTTGGTTGAAAATGACGATTCAGAACATGTATTTATTAAAACAGACTCAAAACTTGTTCAATTAAAGTTTAAAGAAATTTTGTGGGTAGAAGCTCTTGGGAATTATGTGAGGGTGCATACAAAAGAGGAAAAGCATACGGTGCTAACTACAATGAAAGAACTTCAAGCAAAGCTTCCAAACAAAGACTTCCTTAGAGTGCAAAGGTCATTTATAGTAAGGTTAGATCAAATAAAATCAATAGAAGACAATTATATAATTATCAATGATAAAGAAATCCATATTGGAAAGTCTTACAAAGAAGAGTTAACTAATAGGTTAAACTTATTATAAAATTTCAAAATCATATTCGCTTTTTCCCTTCCTAGCTTTGTCATAATTAGGCTTCATTAATAGATTTTCTTGTCTCTCCCAGTCTTTTCGACTCTCCATTTTAATTGTCGTAAAAAAAGCCCAGTACGAATTCTTACTCATACTGTCCCAGTGAATAACTAAATTTCTTCTTTGAAGTGTTTGAAATAAATTAAAAGAAATACTTACTATAATAAAAGTTAAAACTCCATTTTTTAAAAGGGTTAGTTTCTGATTTAAAAGCTCTCCAATTGGAATTATCAATAGTGGATAATAATCAATCATAGGTCTCATCCCAAACCCTCCTCCAAACCACCAACACCACCAAGAGGAAAATAGGTAAATAGTGGCAATCAAAGTAATGATAATTGACAACCCCCATTCGTTTTTATTTTTGATCATTTTATAAATTCCTAAAAAAGATAGAACGAAAATAGGGCTGTATACCAACCATCCTTTTCGGTAGCTAAAAAGAAAATTTAATATTCTTGGCCTATCAAAGTAAAACCTTTCTCCAATGTAGGAGTTGAATATCCAATCTCCTGTAGCCCATTTCCAGTAAATAAATTGAATAGAGCATATTGAAAGAGTTACTAAAATTGTTAGTACTAAAAGTTTCGTGTTTTCCAAAGACCACAATAATCTTTTTTTAAATGACTTCCAGCTATAGACATTGAAAAGAAAACAGACTAATCCGAACAAAATATTGGTTGGCCTAACAAGAAACAACAATCCTAAGATTAGCCCTAAAAGTACTGCTGTCTTAAGATCAAAGCTCTTAAAAACTTTGGTTGTAAGGTACATTAGAATGGAAGCTAGAGAAAACGTATAGGCATGAGACATACAAGGTTCACTAGTAGAGTAAAAAAATAGATTACTTCCCAAAAAAACTAAAAGCAATAAAATAGAAACAATTTTTTTATGATATAGCCTCAATAGTACCTTACTTAAAAAGCACATGCCAATTATAAGATAAAATACACAGGAGAATGTTAATCCAATTTCATAAACTTTAGAGAAACCGTTTGCATTTATTTCAGGACTTAGAATTGCAAAGGCATGAGCAACTAAAAAAAAGGGGAGATATAAGATTGACATTCCCATTGTTGTTTTAATAACTTTGTTTCCATTTGGGGCAGTTTCTGGCCAAAACTGGTGCTTCTCAGCATAATTAATAGTTGAATTTTTTAAAAAGTTAAATTTTAAATCTTGGTGCACAAAAACTGCTGGCAAGTAGGAATAATACGAAGTGACGTCCCAATTAATTAATGCATTTTGTTTTTCTGCATTTTTCCAAGGTCGGATATTCAAAATCACCACTATTTGAATTAATAATATGGCTATCAAAGTCAGTCTAACAAAAGATACCTTTTTCAATAAATTAGAGATTTAAGGTCATAATTGCATTTCTGGAATTTCGCTACTATTTACAATAAGTTTTCCCTTAGTAGCAGATTTTATTGCTTCAATCGTCACACCAGGCGCCCTTTCTAAGAGTTCGAAGCCTCCATCAGGTAAAATATTTAATACTGCAAGATTTGTTACTATTTTTTTAACGCAATTGACACCAGTTAGAGGAAGGCTGCAGTTTTCTAATAATTTGCTTTCTCCTTTTTTATTGGTGTGCATCATGGCAACAATAATATTTTCTGCACTAGCTACTAAGTCCATAGCACCCCCCATTCCTTTTACCATTTTACCAGGAATTTTCCAATTGGCAATATCTCCATTTTCTGAAACTTCCATAGCTCCTAAAACAGTAAGTTGAACATGTTTCCCTCTTATCATTGCAAAGCTCATAGAGGAGTCGAAGTAAACTGCTCCTGGAAGGGCTGTAATGGTTTGTTTTCCAGCATTAATTAAGTCAGCGTCTACATTTTCTTCCCTTGGGAACGGGCCCATCCCAAGAATTCCATTTTCAGATTGGAACTCAACATTTATTCCATCAGGGATATAATTAGCAACTAATGTTGGAATACCAATCCCAAGGTTCACATACCAACCATTTCTTAGTTCTTGAGCAATTCTTTTTGCGATCCCAATTTTATCTATCCCCATATTATTTATTTTCATTTACGGTTCTTTGCTCTATCCTCTTTTCGTAATTTGAACCTTTAAAAATTCTCTGAATAAATATTCCTGGAGTATGAATCTGATTTGGGTCAAGTTCACCTGGGGAAACCAATTCTTCAACCTCTGCGATAGTAATTTTTCCTGCCATAGCCATAAGAGGGTTAAAGTTTCTTGCGGTTCCTTTATAAATTAAATTTCCTGCTGTATCCCCTTTCCATGCTTTTACAATTGCAAAATCTGCATTCAAAGCAGTTTCTAAGATATGGGGCTTTCCATTAAAATTTCTTACTTCTTTACCTTTACTAATTTCAGTTCCAAATCCTGCAGGAGTAAAAAAGGCAGGTATTCCAGCTCCAGCAGCTCTGCATCTTTCTGCTAAAGATCCCTGCGGGATAAGATCTACTTCGAGTTCTCCAGAAAGCATTTGCCGTTCAAACTCTTCATTTTCTCCTACATAAGAAGAAATCATTTTTTTAATTTGTTTATTCTGTAATAGATAGCCTAAACCAAAATCATCCACTCCTGCATTATTAGAAATACAAGTCAATCCATTTATCTTCATTTCTACTAGTGCTTGTATGCAGTTTTCTGGTATCCCACAAAGCCCAAAACCTCCCAGCATTATGGTTGCCCCACTAAAAATGTCTTTACAGCCATCAGCAGCGTTTAAAACTTTTTTTTCAATCATTTATTTACCAGTTATCGTCATTAGACCATTCATCTTCTAGACCGTCTTTTACCTTAGAGTTTTTAATAGTTTCATTACAATCAATGGGCGATTTCAACATAGTCTCAGGCATTTGAAAATCTTCTTGTGAAATATTCAAGGAATCGTCAGCATTTATATACTTTGTATAATATGCAAAAACAGGGAGTGCAGTATTGGTTCCCATTCCCATACTTAAAGTATTAAATCTAACAGATCTATCTTCTGCTCCCACCCAAACACCAGTAACTAAATCAGGAGTTAAGCCCATAAACCACCCATCGGATTGATTTTGAGTAGTTCCCGTTTTCCCTGCTATTGGCTGTGTTATCCCAGCATATGGTCTTTCTGCTGTTTCTTTAGCTCTTATACGAATTGCTGTTCCACCTCTCAAAGGATTGCCATAATCGTTTTTTAGGGTAGGGTGACTTACTCCGCTAGTTACCAACTTCATCATTTCCAAAATTGAATATGCAGTTTCCTTGTTCCAAACTTGTTTGGATTCTATTTTAGGCTCATAAATTAGGTTGCCAAATTTGTCTTCAATTCTTAGAAGGTAAACGGGCTTCATATACACCCCTTGATTAGCAAATGGAGCTATTGCACCAACAATATCGTGAACAGAGATGTCGAAAACCCCTAAAGCCATTGCAGGGACTTGGTCAAACTTAGAGGTATCAATTCCCAGCTGCGCCACTCGGTTAAAAACATCGTTAATCATAGATCCTTTTTTGATGATACTTGCCGTAATATTATTCATTGAATTGGCCAGAGCAAAAGATATAGAAGTCAAGGCTCCAGTAAAGTTGTCCCCTGAGTTGGTTGGGCACCATAGTTTTTTTCTAAATTCATTAAAAGGTACTTCAATACAATATTCTATATCCGGCACTTGATAACATGGATCTATAACACCAGATTCCAAAGCGGTAGCATAAACAAATGGTTTAAAGGTAGATCCTACTTGCCGTCTACCCTTTTTAACCATATCATATTTAAAATGTTTAAAATTTGGACCACCAACCCAAGCTTTAATTTCTCCATTATGAGGGTTCATAGACATTAGACCAGACCTTAACAGACCTTTGTAGTATCTAACAGAGTCTTTTGAAGAAAAAAGAGTGTCTTTTTCAAAATTTTCTGAATTCCAGTCAAAAACTTTAACTGTTCTTTTTTCATTAAGTTTTTTATCAATTTCATCTTTTGTATGAAAAGGACTAACGGTTCCGCAGTAGGAGCATTCAAATCCTTCCGCTTTTTTAACAATATATCTTTTTGGTCTTTCACAGTAAGAACAGACCTTTCCTACTAATTTTTTATAAAGCATGGATTGTTTCAGAGCTCTAGCCAATATAGTATCTGCTTGAGACTTAGTTATATCATTTGAAAAGGGCTTGTTTTTATTTTTTTCATTGTTCCTTTCAAATGCAGCTTGCAAATAATTTTTAAAATGAGATTCAACGGCTTTTTCTGCATGTTTTTGCATTCTACTATCAATGGAGGTATAAATTTTAAGACCATCAGAATACAAATCAAATTTTTCGCCGTTTGATTTCTTAATTATATATTCATTATTCTCGTTTTTTTCAGATAATATTTGCCCCAGTTCAAGTCTCAATATTTCTCTAAAATATGGAGCTAACCCAGTTTGGTGATCTACTTTATTATAGTCCAAGTCAAGCTCTAGTTTTTTTGTAGAGTCAAAAACTTCTTTAGTTATGTAGTTGTTTTTATACATTTGGTACAAAACAACTGTTCTTCTTTTAAGAACAGTATCTGGCCTTCTTACAGGGTTAAACAAAGAAGGGTTTTTTGCCATGCCTATTAACATTGCAGACTCATGCAAGTCCAACTCTTTTGGTAGTTTATTGAAATAAACTTGGGCAGCACTATTTATCCCAACTGCATTATTCAAAAAATCAAACTTGTTAAGGTACATTGACAAGATTTCTTCTTTGGTGTAATTTTTTTCAAGTTTAGAGGCTATTATCCATTCTTTAAATTTCCTTAATGCAAATTCGAACTTATTCAATCTTTTTCTAGGGAAAAGTAATTTTGCTAATTGCTGTGTTATGGTAGACCCGCCGCCCTTTAAGTCACCTGAAACCAATCCTTTAAAAACTCTTAGTAAGGCTCTTACATCTATCCCAGAATGTTCAAAAAAACGTTCATCTTCCGTAGCAATAAGCGCGTCAACTAATGACTTTGGCAAGTTGTTAAAATGAGTATTGGTACGATTTTCATGGTAATACTTTCCTAACGGAACGTAGTCAGAGCTTAAAACCACACTAGCGAGATCTGTTTTAGGGTTTTCCAGTTCTGTTATCTCCGGTAAAGTCTCATCATCTGCCAAATTAATTAACCCCCAAAGCCCTAGTGCAGGAGAGAACACCAAGAACCAGATAATTAGGAGCTTTAGTAGTTTTTTAAATAATGATGATTTTATTTCTTTTTTTTCTTCCAAATGAACATTTTACAAAATCTATAACTTTAACGAAAATACAACAAGTTTTGCCTGCATTTAAAAACAAACTATTTTTTGCTTAACAATCTCCTATGGAAAACCGGAACAAAGTTTTATTATATACTAATTTAGCTATTCAAATGGGAATAATAATTGGCATTGGGACCTATTTTGGGAATTATCTAGATAAAAGCTTTCAAAATCAAACTCCGTGGTGGACGTTAATATTTTCTTTAAGTTCTGTTTTCTTAGCTTTTTATCAAATTATTACAACTTTAAAAAACAGATGATTAATAAATATTTAGTTCTAATATTATGTTTTTTTCTTTTTATAGGATTTGATTTTTTATGCGTTAATTTTTTAGTTATTCAAGAAATAAAAATAGCAGATATTTTTATTGTTAATTCTTTTTTGTTGGCACTAACTTTTTCTTTTTTCTTTTTATATAATTTTTTAAAAAAACGATCAAAAACTTCTCCGTTTACTTACTTAGCTCTGAGTTTTTTTAAAATGATTGCAAGTCTTGTTTTTTTATATCCTTTAATTTCTCAAAAAGACATCAATTTTCTTCCATATATATTGCACTTTTTCTTTTTTTATTTTGCACATTTGTTTATTGAAATTTTTTTATTAATGAAGGGTAGTGAGTAATAAATTTATCAAAATACTTTAGTCATTGAAATAATTAATTAATTTTGGCCGAATTTCAAATTCAAACTAGTAAAATAATGTCTTTTTCGCTTAAAAATATTTTTGTATTTGTTTCCTTGATTTTGGTTGCATTTTCACCAGTAATTGCTAGCGAAAACTCTCAAGATTCTACCAAAAAAGAAACTTATAACCCTGTACCTGCCATCATGCATCACATTTCAGATTCTCACGAATGGCATTTTTGGGGAGAGGGAGATAATTCAGCAACCATTCATCTTCCAGTGATATTATGGTCCAATGGAGAACTAATAGGCCCATTTTTGTCTAGTAAATTTCACCACGACAATGATGGACATCATGTTGTTGAATTTAATGGACATAAATTAGTCAGAGTCCATGGCAAAATATATAAGTTAAATGATGGTCAACAAAATGCAACTTTTGACGACCAACATCACGTGTCAAATGCCACTGCCCCAATAGACTTTTCAATCACTAAAAATGTAGCTTCTATGCTTTTTGCATTGGTTTTACTTTTATTGTTTTTTGTAATCTCTGGATCAAAAGCCAAGAAAAACAAATCTGCTCCAAGTGGCTTGTTGTCTTTTCTAGAGCCATTGGTTCTTTTTGTAAGAGACGATATAGTCAAACCAAATATTGGTAAGAACTACCAAAAATACCTTCCTTATTTATTAACCTTGTTCTTTTTTATTTTAATGAATAATCTTGTAGGACTTCTGCCAGGATCTGCAAACGTTACTGGAAATATTGCAATCACTTTAGTATTGTCATTTATAACTTTACTAGTAACTAATATTTCAGGAAATAAGTCTTATTGGGGGCATATTTTTAATCCTCCCGGAGTTCCATTAGCTCTTATGCCTATTATGATTCCAATTGAAATTGTTGGAATTTTCACCAAACCATTTGCTTTAATGATTCGACTTTTTGCCAATATTTCTGCAGGACATATCATTATTTTGAGTCTAATTTCACTAATATTTATGGCCCAAAGCGGTTTGGGAGATGTTGCAGCATGGAGTTTGTCTCCCGTGGCTGTACTATTTGTTTTATTTATGGATTTAATTGAAGTGTTAGTAGCATTTCTACAAGCTTACATTTTCACATTGTTAACTTCTTTATTTATAGGGTTAGCAACCGTGGATCATCATTAATAACATTGTTTAACCTTAAAAAATAAAAAAATGGGAACAATTACAGGAATAGCAGCAATCGGCGCAGGTTTAGCAGCGATTGGTGCTGGAATAGGAATTGGTAGAATAGGTGGATCGGCACTAGAATCAATGGCAAGACAGCCAGAACATTCTGGAATGATTCAAACAAATATGATTATTGCTGCAGCACTTGTTGAGGGTGTAGCATTATTCGGTGTTGTTGTAGCTTTGCTGCAAGGCTAATTATACTAATAACAAACTAAAAGTAGATGCTGGAGCGTTTGGCTTCAGCTCTATTTTTTTTTAAATTAAATTATATACAATGGATTCAATGCAATTGGTAACACCAGCAATAGGTTTAATGTTTTGGACAGTAGTAATATTTATTTTATTACTAGTGATTCTAAAGAAGTTCGCCTGGAAACCTATTTTAAAAGCAGTAGATGACCGAAATAATTCTATTACAGAAGCTCTATCATCCGCAGAAAAAGCAAAAGCCGAGATGGAACAACTTTCGGCAAATAACGAAAAGATATTACAAGAAGCAAGGATAGAAAGAGATTCTATAATCAAAGAAGCAAGGGCTATAAAAGAAAATACTATTTCAGAAGCAAAAAATAAAGCTTCTATAGAAGCAGAGAAAATAATATTATCTGCCAAAGAGCAAATTAGTAACGAAAAGATGAAGGCTATGACAGAACTGAAAAATGAAATAGCAGATATATCAATTCAAATGGCTGAGAAAATTATAAAATCAGAGCTTAAAGATGTAAAAAGTCAGAAAAAGCTTATTGAAGAAACATTGAAAAATCAGATGAATTAGAAGTATGATCGCCTCTAAAATCACAACTAGATACGCAAAATCTTTACTTGATTTAGCAATTGAAAAAAATCAATTGCAAGATTGTTATAATGACTTACTTGCCGTTGAAGCTCTTTGTTCCGAAAGTAGTGAATTTACTCTAATGCTAAAAAGCCCTATAATTAATACTAGTAAGAAATTATCAATTATAAAATCCTTATTTGAAAAAAATCTCTCTAAGACAACTTATCTTTTCATAGAGTTGATTACTAAGAAAAAAAGAGAATCTCTTCTTCATTCAATTTCTAAAAACTTCATTGAGCTATATAAATCACATCACAAAATTATTACAGCTAGTGTTACCACTACTATTCCTTTAGATAAAGATCTTAAGGAAAAAGTTGTTTCATTTGTGAAAAAGAAGATGGGCAAGGACGTGGAATTAAAAGAACAAATAAATCATGATATTTTAGGTGGCGCAATTATTAAAGTTGGCGATTTCCAAATTGACGATAGCGTGAGAAAGCAATTAAAAGAATTAAAAAACAGTTACAATAAAAACCTTTTTATTAAGGATTTCTAAAAACAATAAAATGGCAGAAATAAAACCAGCAGAAGTCTCAGCAATTCTAAGACAACAACTATCAGGCTTTAAGTCTGAAGCTGAACTAGAAGAAGTAGGTACAGTATTACAAATTGGCGATGGTATTGCAAGAATATACGGTCTTGGCGGAGTACAATATGGTGAACTTATAGAATTTGACAATGGTCTTCAAGGCATTGCCTTGAACTTAGAGGAAGATAATGTAGGTGCAGTATTATTAGGGGCTTCAAATAATATTAAAGAAGGAGATACGGTTAAAAGAACCAATAGAATTGCTTCAATAAATGTTGGTGAGAAAATGATGGGAAGAGTTGTTGACACTCTTGGACAGCCAATTGACGGGAAAGGACCAATCGAAGGAGAACTATTCGAAATGCCAATTGAAAGAAAAGCACCTGGGGTTATTTATAGACAACCAGTCAATGAGCCTCTTCAAACTGGAGTTAAGGCAATCGATGCTATGATTCCGATTGGAAGAGGACAAAGAGAATTGGTGATAGGAGATCGTCAAACAGGAAAAACAACTGTTTGTATTGACACCATTATAAACCAGAAAGAATTTTATGATAGAGGAGAACCAGTTTACTGCATCTATGTAGCAATTGGCCAAAAGGGTTCGACAATTGCAGGTATTGTCAGTAAATTAGAAGAAGCTGGAGCTATGGAATATACCGTTATAGTAGCTGCTAACGCTTCTGATTCAGCGCCAATGCAATTTTATGCTCCTTTTACTGGCGCTGCAATTGGAGAATATTTTAGAGATACTGGTAGACCAGCATTAATTATATTTGATGATTTATCTAAACAAGCAGTTGCTTATAGAGAAGTTTCTTTATTATTAAGAAGACCTCCAGGAAGAGAAGCTTATCCAGGAGATGTATTTTATTTACACTCCAGATTATTAGAAAGAGCTGCAAAAATTAATAACTCTGATGAAATTGCTCAACAGATGAATGATTTACCAGAGTCTTTGAAAGGAAAAGTCAAAGGTAGTGGATCTCTTACTGCTTTACCAATTATCGAAACCCAAGCTGGAGATGTTTCTGCTTATATTCCAACAAATGTTATTTCTATTACAGATGGACAGATTTTTTTAGAAGCCAACTTATTTAATGCTGGTATTAGACCCGCAATAAACGTTGGTATTTCTGTTTCTAGAGTTGGAGGATCTGCACAAATAAAATCCATGAAAAAAGTTTCTGGAACATTAAAACTTGATCAAGCACAATATAGAGAGCTAGAAGCATTTTCTAAATTTGGGTCTGATTTAGATCCAGCTACAATGGCAGTATTGGAAAGAGGTGCGAGAAATGTTGAAATTTTAAAACAAAACGAAGGTTCTCCTATGCCTGTTGAAGAACAAGTAGCAATTATTTACTGTGGCTCTACAGGAATACTAACTGGAATACCAACTGCTAAAATTAAAGATTTTGAAGAAAACTTTTTAGATTTAATGAGAAGCAAATACAGGAAAGAATTAGATACTTTAAAATCTGGAAAATTAACAGATGAGGTAACAGATTTAATCAAGAAGGTTGTTGCAGAAATGTCTAAAAATTACGAAGCATAATTTACAATGGCCAACCTAAAAGAAATACGAACTAGAATAACATCTGTAGAGTCAACTATGCAGATAACTTCTGCTATGAAAATGGTATCGGCAGCAAAATTCAAGAGAGCTCAGGATGCGATAATTCAAATGAGACCTTTTGCAAAAAAGTTCAATGATATTCTTTTAAATGTTTCTTCTACAGTTGGAGAAACAGAACATCCAATGATGCGAGACGATAAGGGCAAAAAAGTACTACTAATTGCTATATCATCCAATAGAGGTTTGTGCGGCGGGTTCAATAATAACGTTGTTAAAGAGATTAAAAAAACAATTGAAGAAAACCCTGAGAATGAATACAGCATCTTAACAATTGGAAAAAAAGTTTTTGATGCTTTTAAAAAGACAGAGTTATTAAACGGTAGTGAGACGTTGCCTGCAGATGCCCAAACTATTTGGGACGATCTAAATTATGATAACTCTATTTCTATTACCTCTAAATTAATGTCAGCTTTTGAAAATAATGTTTTTGACAAAGCTTTTTTAGTCTACAATTCTTTTAAAAATGCTGCAGTTCAAATTACAGTTAATGAGCCATTTTTACCAGTTGTCCCAGTCCAATCTGATAAAGAGAGTTCAGTAGATTATATTTTTGAGCCGGATCAAGAAGAAATCCTTAAAGAACTCATTCCAAGCTCATTAAAAATACAACTTTACAAAGCCCTTTTAGATTCATTTGCTTCTGAGCATGGGGCTAGAATGACAGCAATGCATAAAGCTACCGATAATGCCAACGAAATGAAAAACGATTTAAAGTTATTTTATAATAAAGCTAGACAAGCAGCTATTACCAACGAAATACTTGAAATTGTTGCTGGCGCTGAGGCTCTAGGTGGATAAACTTCTACAATCTTAATTTTATAAAATCCTTTTGCATAAATTTACCTTTGATGCATTGGTTTTATTCTTCTTTAAAAAACAGATTTTACATTTCTATACTTGCTTTAGTGGCACTTTCTTTAGTGGTTATTGGAGCTACAACATTTTATTTTTTTAAAGAAAAAAACGACCAATATCATTTTCAGAGAATCCAAAGAAAGGAAAAGACCATAAATTCTTCATTGCAGTATTTTTTAAATGAGTTAGAACCTGCAACCATGAGTGAGTTTATTACAAAAGACTTTGATTACAAACTTAGAGAAATAGCAGATGTTAATAATCTACCCATTGTAATTTTTAATTTATCTGGTAAAATTTTAATTACCTCCATAGACACCCTTTTTCAGGAGCGATATTCTAGAGATTTAAGTAAAGAGTTATTGATAAAACTAGATCAATCAAAAAATGGCAGATTAGTTGAAAGATCAAGTAATCAAGACATTAACTCTTACTCTTTTGCTTTCAATAAGAAAAATCAAAAAATGGGCATAATTAATATTCCTTATCATCCTTCAGATTACAGCAATAAAACAGAACTGTGGGATTTTTTAAAGAGGTTGCTTACTATTTTTTTATTGCTTTTTATTGGTGCAGTCATTTTAGCATATTTACTTTCTACCTACATCACCAAATCTATTGCATCTATTAGTTCCAAAATTAAAGGAGTAGAAATTGGCGAAAACAATGAAAGGCTTTCATGGGAAAATAACGATGAAATTGGAGTTTTAGTCAATGCTTACAACGAAATGCTAAATAAGTTAGAATTAAGTAAAGAAAAATTAGCTCAAAACCAACGTCAAATAGCATGGAGAGAAATGGCAAAACAAGTTGCACATGAAATCAAAAACCCATTGACTCCTATGAAGTTAAGTATTCAACATTTGGACAGGGCATTAGACTTATCCAAAGGTGAGAATCGAGATACCTTGAAAGATTTTCAGGAAAAAATGCTTCAGCAAATTCGGATATTGACTGAAATAGCCGATGAATTTTCTAATTATGCTGAGCTACCAAAAGGAAAAATGAAGGAATTAGATTTAATTGAAATAATCCATAAAATCATTAACTTATTTAAGCATGAGGAAAATGTAAAATTTAATGTGAATTTTCAAATGGACAGTTCTTTTAGATTGATTGGGGATGAAAATCAACTCATTAGACTTTTCAATAATTTAATTCAAAACAGTTTGCAAGCAATGGACCACAATGGCCATATTGAATTAAACCTTTCTCAAGAAGAGAACAACATTTATGTCTCTTTTATTGATAGTGGGCCAGGTATTACAAATGATATTCAGGACAAAATTTTTGAACCAAAATTTACCACTAAAACAAAAGGAAAAGGGCTTGGTTTAGCTCTAGCTTGGCAAATCATTTTGAATCATAGTGGAAAAATAAGCTTGGTAAAAGAGAGAGTTATGGGTGCTGAATTCAAAATGACATTCAAAAAAGCATGAGTCAAAGAATTGAAGGACTATTTCTTAGAGCTACTAAAATTAAGCACAATTCAATTATTGTAGATTTACTGACAAGGCAATATGGAAGATCAACTTTTGTTTTCACCATTAGCACCAAAAAAAATCAGGCATTTTTATTTCAACCTTTTCATTTTATCGAGTTTAGCGCTGCCTACAATCCAGAAAAAAAAGTAAATAGGGCAAATAATGTAGAAATGAAATTTCCCATTATTGACATTTTAAGCGACATCCGAAAAACTGGATATGCACTTTTACTGACCGAGATTTTAAATAAAGTTTTTCATACAGAAGAAAAAAATGAAAAACTTTTTGTAGAGCTAGAGAAAATGATTATTTCTTTTGAGCATAGACCTTTCAATGCTGTATTTGGAATTTTTTTTATTAAAGAAATTTTAACTCATTTTGGAACACAGCCATTAAATAATTTTGGAGTTGAAACTCCTTATTTTAGTCTTTCGGATGGCAAGTTTACCAATAACTTTGATCCAAATATTGAAGAGAATTTTCCTCATCAACTATTAAATAAATTATTAGGCACGAATATTGATAATATATTTCTTTTTAAAATTAATTCTACAAACAGAAGATTAATTATGGATTTATTTTTGAGGTATATGTCCTATCATGAGATACTAAATACAGATAAGTTAAATTCCATTAAGATTTTACAATCTCTTTACGATTGAGTAATTTATTCAAAGCATATTTCTTTTTAATTTTCCTTTTTTCAAGTGCTTATTACACAGGCCAGAAAATTACTTTTGTCAATGAATTTGGCAATGAATTAAAATTTAAGAAAGTAGTATTTCAAAATCAGTTTAGAAAAGACACCTTTACTACTAACAGAAAAGGAGTTGTTCTATTAAAATCATTAAATAATTACGACACCATCTCAATAAACTTTGCTGGGAAAACTTACATACAAAGCCAGCTAGAGCTTATCGAAAAAAACTTTCTGTTTCAGATTCCCAATAACAAAGACCAATCTCTTCCAGTTTTTGTAACTAGCACCTCTAGCTCCACACAATTGCCTACTGGGATGAAAGAGTTAAATCATCAAGTAGTTAAATCCAGTGAGATATTAAATTCTAATGCATCAACAGGGGCAGAACTTTTGACTTTAGTTGATGGAGTAACCATTCAAAAAACCAGTTTTGCTGGTGGCAGCCCAATTATAAGAGGATTCGAAGCTAATAGAATACTTTTGATGGTGGATGGTGTTAGAATGAATAATGCTATTTACAGAGGTGGACATTTACAAAACAGCATTACCGTTGATCCTTTTATTTTAGAGAGTTGCGATGTGATTTTTGGTCCTTCTGCTGTTTCTTATGGTAGTGATGCAATTGGTGGAGTTATTCATTATAAAACTAAAGATCCTACTTTGTTAAATACAAATGATACTTCCAGTTTTTCTGGATTGTATTTTACTAGATTTAATAGTGCAACTAATGAACTTTCCAACCATATTAATTTTAATTTATCAGGCGAAAATATAGCATCTTTAACATCTATAACCTATAAAAAATTTGGAGATGTTTCCATGGGGAAAAACAGGGTCCATGGCTTTCAAAATTGGGGGTTACATAATTTTTATACAGAATTTAATAATTTTCAAGACACAATGATTGCCAATTCCAATCCATCTATACAGAGAGGAGTTGGATTCAATCAAATTGATTTAACTAATAAAATTCTTTTTAAATTAAATACAACTTCAAAATTAATTATCAACTCTCAATTTAGCTCTTCTTCCAATCTTCAAAGGCTGGACCAGCTCAACAATTTAACTTTAAATAATCTTCCAGAATATTCTCAGTGGAATTATGGCCCACAAAAAAGACTTTTGAATTCTATTGCTTTTTCTTCTTCTTTGTCCTCTATATTATTTGATGATATTAGAGCTGTTTTTTCTCACCAATATATTCAGGAGTCTAGGATCACAAGGCGATTTAATAGTTTTTTTCAAAAAAACTCTGTAGAGAATGTTAATGTTCTTGGGTCTAATATTCAGCTTTCAAAATCTATTGGTTCAAATTCAAAACTAGATTACGGAACGGAGATATACTACAATACTGTTGATAGCAGAGCTTATCAACTTAATCTCTCAGACAGCTCTAGTTCTTTTATAGATTCAAGATATCCTAATGGAGGAAGTAATACTTTTTTTCCTGCTATTTATGCAAGTTACAATCTAAAAAAAAATAGACTCTCGCTAATTGGAGGAATCAGATACACTTGGAGCCATGCCTCTGGCATATTTAATGACAATATTCTAGATTTTTTATCGGGTGGATTTGAAATTAAAAGACACTCACTAAGCGGATCCCTTAGCACTTATTTTTATCCCAATGAAACTACAAAAATATTTTTGGACTTAAGTACTGGTTTTAGAGCTCCAAATATTGACGATTTAGGAAAAGTATTTATAAAGGATCAATTTTTAACAGTCCCTAATAGCCAGTTGGTTCCGGAATATGCTTATAATTTTTCGTTGGGAATCAGTAAGAAAATAGATTTTAAAAACATTCAATTTAGTTTTTCTTCCACTTCTTTTTTCACAATTTTGGATAATGTAATTACCAAACAAAGTTTAGAAATTAATGGCTCTAGCTTAATTTATTACGATAGCAATTATTATGAAATTTTAGCAAATCAAAATAGTGAAATTGGAATAGTTTATGGGCTTAGCGGTTCAGTCTCTATTACTTTTTTAAAAAATCTAAGGTTTCATTCTAGTCTTTGTTATACTAGAGGGACTCTTAAATACACTCAAGTGCCTATGAGTCATATTCCTCCGTTATTTGGCAAACTAAATTTGAATTATACTTTTAAAAAGCTTGAATTTCAAATATTAAATAATTTTAATGCAGAAAAAATTAATAAACTTTTTGGACAAGGGAACGCTGACAACCCCCTTGAGGCTTCGCCAATGGGTTATCCTAGCTGGTGGGTAATAAATACTCAGGTTGGTTATCAATACAAAGAATCTTTAAAACTGTCTTTAGGACTGTATAATTTGTTGGATGTTCATTACAAGACTTTTGCATCTGGAATTAGCGCTCCGGGTAGAAGTTTAATGGTATCTGCTAAATTATCTTTTTAGAATAATTTCTTTTTTATAATCTAATGGAGCAACACTAGAATTCTTTTTGGTTGAAATTACCACAGAAGTTTCCAATTGAGCTATCTCTTCAATATTGCCTAATTTATTTTCCAGCAATTTTTCAAAAGAGGGAATATCGCTGGTTATTATTCTTAGTTGATAATCAAACTTCCCAGTAAGTTGAAGACACTCTCTTACCTCTTTAATTTCTTTAATTTGTTTTAAAAAATTAGAAATTGCTGCGGTTTTCTGACGAACAAGAGACAAGTGAACCAATGCTGTAAACCCCAATCCTAGCTTTGAATGATTAACAGTCGCGTGATAGCTTGAAATTACCTGAGATTTCTCCAGCTTTTGTACTCTTCCTAAAGTTGGAGCAGCAGAAAGGCCAATGACCTTACTAAGTTCAATATTGGTAATCTTACTATTTTTTTGAAGAGCTTCTAAAATCTTGAGGTCAATTACATCTAGCTTCATTAGTGTTGTTTTGAAATAAAATTACACTTAATTAGCTTTTAACAAAATTTTGTTTCAAAATAATTTATAAATAGTTGGTCTTGAAGGAGATGCATCGTTTTCTATGTTGGCCATAGAAAGATTTAAAAGATAAATCCCATCATTAATTTCATCTGGAACTCCAATAAGTTCTGTGATGGTTCTCTTTTTATCAAGTTCATTGGGATAATTCCAAAATGCTTTATGTGCCAATAGCTTTCCACCATCAAACTCCTTGTCCACAGATGGCTGGTCAATTAGCAAATGAACAATTCCACAGTCTCTTATGTAAGTTGCAGTTTCTTCCGATAAGTAAGGCCAATTAGTATTGTTATAGGTCTTTTCATTTAGTTGGTTATAGTTGTTTTGTGTTCTTAGAATAAGAGATTGAATATTTGGCTTTATTTTATCTTTTATTTGTTCTATTCCAATAAAAAAATCACCTTTTTTAATTCCATTTTCCATATCATAACTTGCTTCTTGAGGCCTAATAGTAATTAACTGAGCTGAAAAATGATTCTGGGTAAGTATGTTATTTACAAAAACTTCTTGATTAGATATATGACCAACAGATTCTGTATGAGTCATGTTTCCGTGAGGGTTAATAAGTAATTCTTTAAAATTCACATTTCCTCCTTGATTCACACTTCCAACAAAGTCCCCATTTTTAATAACTTTTATTTGAATTTCATCTACATACCAAGCCTTGAAGCTATTTTTAACTTTAGAGGTTAAAGACAAATCAATTGGGTAGGTTAGATCTGCTTTCTTTTTCTCGTTATTTACAACTAATTCAATTATCATTCTTTTAAAATAAATAATTCTCTTGAAACATACTCAGATAACAGCCATTTTTCTGGATTCATAGAAATAATATTATTTGTAGAGAGAAGGATTTCATCTTTTAAAAATGTATTTAATTTACTTTCAATTCCCTCTTTTATAGCTTTGGGGACAATACTAAATACATGGTCTTTGTCTAGTCCATTTAAGGTTCTTAACCCAAGCATTATTTTCTCATTTACTATATCATAAGGGGACAAGACTTCTTGTTCAAAATAGGGGATACCAGCTTTGATATTTTTTATGTAAAGTCTATTATTGGAAATATTCCATCTTCTTGTAGAATTTCTAAAGGAATGTGCGCCAGGGCCTAAACCAATGTAGGAAGATTGGTTCCAATAATTAGAATTATGAAAAGATTCCTTTCCTTGAACTGCAAAATTAGAAATCTCGTAATGTTGGTAATTTTTAGATTTCAATTTTTCAGAAATCCATCGAAATTCCTGTTGACTAATATCGTCTTCAATTCTTTTTATCTTTTTATTTTTTTCTAAATGCCCAAAATAAGTTCCATCTTCAATAGTTAAGTGATAACAAGACAAGTGAGTTGGATTGAACTTTAAAATTTCTAATAATTCAGACTTGTAGTCTCTTGATAAATTTTTGGGAGTTCCATAAATAAAATCAAGATTTATATTTTCAAATCCTGCAACTTTAGTATTATTTAACCCATTTATAACTTGGTTAGTATCGTGACTTCTATTCATCCATTTTAGGATGTTGTTATTCATGGATTGAATTCCAATACTTAGTCTATTAATACCAATTTCTTTATAAAACTCTAATTTTTCACTAATAAGATCTTCGGGATTAATTTCTATGGTAATTTCTTTTATGTCGCCAATAGATATCTTTTTTTCTAGTCCATTAAAAATAGTTTCTAATTCTAAATTAGTCATTAGAGATGGCGTCCCTCCACCAATGTATAGGCTATCAATTTTTTTGGAAAACTCACTTTCTCGAATGTCCATTTCTTTAACGATGCAGTCAATCATTTCATTCTTTGTTTTCATAGAGGTGCTAAAATGAAAATCACAATAGTGACAAGCTTGCTTGCAATAGGGGATATGTATATAAATGCCACTCATCTATTTTTATATATCTTGGAGTCTTTAAAGTTAAATTTAGTAGATAATAATTGTAAATTTACTTTAATCTTTGGTTATGATTACAGGAATTATAAATAGTGTTGTACAGTTGGATTTAAGTCAAAGAGATCTTGGCAAATTCAAAGTAATAGAAATAAATCACTCTGAGAATGAGATTATTTTGTCTAATGGCTCTAAAAAATTTAAATGTAAAATTTTAAAGGAAAATTCAATTGACCAGTCTTATATAGTCAAAATAAATGGTGAAATTTCTACTATTCGCTTAATAAAACAAGTTGAAAAAACAATAGAAAAACTAGGGATTCAAAAAGGGAGCCAAAAAAACATTAATATTTTAAAAGCCCCTATGCCTGGTCTTATTCTCGATGTCATTGTAAAAGAGTCAGATTTAGTGAAAAAAGGCGATCCTGTAATTATTTTAGAAGCCATGAAAATGGAAAACATCTTATCATCGCCTGTAGATGGAATAGTGAAAGAGATAAAAGTAAACCCTCAACAAACTGTTGAAAAAAACAACATCTTAATTAAATTTGAACCATGAAAAATATTTTACTTATAACAGCATCTTTTTTAATTATTGGTTGTGGTTCAGAAACTCTTGAAGATGGAGGTTTAGTTTCTGTCAAAAAAATACCTGAAATAACAGTAAATGATTACATATATACACTTGGAGAGGTAACAATTAAGTGGACAGCTTTCAAGCACTCTGCAAAAGCACAAGTTGGTGGTAAATTTAAGACAGCAGAAGTAAAAGGGTTTACAGAAAGCACCAACTTAAGCACTGCAATTTCAGGAGTTACATTTAAGATTCCTGTTGCTTCAACAAGCACCAATGATGAGGTAAGAGATTACAAAATTGTCAATTCCTTTTTTAATACCATGGTAGATACAGATTCTATTTCAGGAAAAATTCTTTCAATTGATGAAAACGGTTCAGGAAAACTTGTGATTAACATGAATGGCCAAGAAGTTGAAAAGCAGTACAAATGGGAAATGGATCAAACTAATAAAGAGATTTACCTTAAAACATCCATTGATGTTCTAAATTGGGGAGCTCAATCCTCTTTAGACGCCCTTAATGAAGTATGTCTAGAACAACATACTGGCCCAGATGGAAAAAACGTTTTATGGCCAAATGTAGATATAACGGTAATTGTAGATTTATAATTAAGGCTTTAGGTTTTTAAGAATATATTTTCCAAGAATATCGTATTCAATATTTATTAAATCATTTGCTTTTAAATTCTTAAAATTTGTATTTTCATAGGTATAAGGAATAATTGCAACTTCAAAAGTTTTTCCCTTGGTGTTTGCAATTGTTAAACTTACTCCATTGATACAAACCGAACCTTTATTAACAAGTAGTTTAGGGTCTATATTTGCTCCTTCAAAATAATACCTCCAACTTCCATTTTCGTCAACTATTTTAACACATTTAACAGTATCATCTACATGCCCTTGTACCATGTGGCCATCTAGTCTTCCACCAATTTTAAGACACCTTTCCAGATTTAAAAGACTTCCGACTTTTAAAAACCCCATGTTTGTCTTTTGAACAGTTTCGTGAATTGCAGTTACAATATGATTTTTATTTGTTTTTTCTACAACAGTTAAACAGACACCATTGTGCGCTACACTTTGATCAATTTTTAATTCTTTTGATATTTCTGACTCTATTGTAAAGTGGTAGTTTTCTCCTTCTTTTTCTATTTCGGTAATTTTACCTAAGCTTTCTATAATTCCAGTAAACATTTATTGATTATTTGATATGTTTTTTCTTGTAAGTTGTAGATGGCCATTAAGTTCTATTGTCTCAATTCCAAATAGTCTAATACTACTAACCAAACATTGAAAGTAGTAGGTCCCGCTTGGACAATCTTGTTGTGTTTCACTTGCAGTTCCGTCCCATAAAAACTCAGGATCTGTTGTTTTGAAAACAACTTCTCCCCAACGATTTAAAATATATAATTCTATTTTGTCTATGTACTTAATTGGCATTATGGCTTGGAAATAATCGTTAACTCCGTCCCCGTTTGGAGTAAAAATATTAGGAAATACATAGTTTGGGCAATTGTCAAAGCATACTGTGTCACTTGGTAAACTTTCATTGTTGTAAATCATGGAATCTGTAGCTGTTAAATAATAGCACCCCGCTATAGAATTTACTCCGTTGTATTGATTTTGGTGCTGAAATGTTGTGTCTTCAATATTGTCAAAGAAATTAATTAGTGAATATGCACTATCCAAAAATGGTGTAAAATATAAGGAGTAGGATACAGCATCATCAGAGCAAGAATTGTTCGGATTAGTCCAATTTAAAGTGTTTATTTCCAAATCACAATCTCCTTGTAAAGTTAATGCTGGAGGACAAGGTGGTGTATAGTCAAAAGGTACATCACATGCTTTTTGAGAAAGATTAATCAATGGACTTATTATTGAAGGGTCTGAATATTCTCCAATCGATTTAATAAAATAGCAATATTGTATTCTATTGATCAATCCAGAGTCTAAAAAATAGTTACCAATAGTAGAGTCAATTAAAGTATAATTACCATCTATGGAGTCGCTTCTAAAAATAAAATACATATTATTATTCCATGGCACATTTTCATTCCAAAAAAGTTCTATTTGGTTATCGTTTGGAATGGTTCTAAGATGAACACTTGTAGCAGGATTGCTATATCCGATAAGACTATCAGAATTTAAATAAGTATAATGAAGTCCAACCTTATATATTCTGTTGGTATCAACAGTATTTATGTTTAAATTGCTGTAGCTATTTTCTAGTTCATATAAGTAGTTTTTTGGAGAAAATTGATGAATTATATTTCCATTACTGTTGGTAATTTCGTAGTGATAGGGGCCTTGGTATTGATTTGTGTCTAGTTCTGTTGGGTTAATCCAATTAATAGAATCTATTCCTACAATAGAGTCTGTTTTCACAACACTTACATTGGTCATAACTGCTACTTCTTTTTTTAGTGTTGAACATGCTGTATCAGAAGGACAACTTTCAAGTTGACCAAAATCATATATTCCGGTTACAAAATAACAATATGAGTTCCCAATTTCGAGAGAATCAAAGTCTATGTAAGTAGTGTCGCTGTTAGAAGAGCTTTGATGAATAAGGGTCACGCCAAAGCTTGATAAATTAGGGGGTTGACAACATTCTTCAAATGTATTTATAGACCCTAATTTTTTATAAATATTGTATCCTAATGCGTTGGAGCAAATGGCTTTATCCCATTTTAAATGAATAGAGTTTCCAATTGGAGATGCAATTAACCCAGTTATCGCTGGAGGTCTAACGGCAATATTAAAAGATTCATAATCCGATAGAACTGGATTTCCATTGTCTTCCAGTTCTACTAATATTGGGTAAGAAGATTGTTGAATATGACTACAATTTGTATTCCACTGTAATATTCCGTTGGCAATACCACTAGTAGCAACAGACGAAAAAGTGGATGGAGAGTTATTTAAATTAAAAGAAAGTCCTGCAGTTATTAGAGTAATAAAATCTGAATCTTGGTCTGTGCCTTGAATGTTAATATTTAGTGTGCTTCCTGCTTTTACACAAGTATCACTAATAGGGGCGATATCTGGGGGGTTATTGGTGCAGTTATTTTTTATTGTTAGTTGAACATCTCTAATAACAGAACCTATTTTATAGCCATTTCTCCATTCGGATATCAAAATGGTAAAATTAAATTCACCAACCATCAACGGATTGTTCCAGCATACAGTCCCAAAAACCGGATCAATAGTAAAATTACCTCCTCCAATTGCATCTGGGAAAACATAATAATTTCCAAATAGCAAAGGAAGTGCATCTTGGCCTAATGGAGCTACCAACTCATAAGATAAAGAATCTCCATCTGGGTCGTAAGCCATGGGGTTGTAACAGTAAGGCCTATTCAAACATCCTACCGCAGGGCATGGACATTCTGTAAACTGAACAGAGTTGTTTCCACCAGAAGCTCCTAAAACAGGAGAAATTATCAAGAAAGTCTCTAATGCAAAAACTACATCGTCACTATTCCCATTAGGCCAAACATTTAAAATTCCTGCATTTCTATTGGGGTCTTCCATAGTTATTCTATGAGATCCTGTGGAAGTAAAAGTATGTGTGCCAACATAAATATTTTTTTTGTGGCTAAGGGATAATGGGACTTGGGAGGTTCTTAAAAGAGTATCTCTTTGTGCGAACGGAGTCCCTAAATCAAAGTCTAAGAATAGTTCTGGTCTATCTGTTCCGGTCACCGACCCCAAATCAGTACATGTGGTAATGGTAAATTCATAAGTTAGACCTCCAATATGGGTGTAGGTTATTTCACCCCCTCTGTTGTGAGAGCCCCAAATAAATATGGGGATTAATAAAAACAAAAAGTTAAAAGCTCTAATTAACATATTTATTCAAAATTACTCAAAAGGACCATAATTCTTAGCATTTAAATTTTTTTATAATTGACTTAAGAATAAATAAAGACCTAATTATGGTTATTTTTGACAATAATCATTCCAAATGCAGAATTTAATCAAATTAGGTATATCTATAGGTGATCCAAATGGTATTGGTCCAGAAATTATCTTAAAAGCTCTTTCAGAAGAAGATGGTTTAAATGGTATTATTCCAATTATTTATTCTGAGTTGGATATTATTGAATTCTATTTGAATCATTTGGGTATTAAATCGGATATAAATATTATTGACGACCCCATCAAAGCCCAATATGGACGTCTAAACATTTTTCAATTAAGCAATTCAAATTTTAAAATTGATTTTGGACAGCAAAAAAAAGAAAGTGGTAAAGTTGCTTTTCAATCATTAAGTAAAGCTAGCGAACATGCTGTGAAAAATCTTATTGATGGCATAGTGACAGCCCCAATTGATAAAAACACTATTCAGGGAGATAATTTTGATTTCAATGGCCATACCGAGTATTTTACAAGCATTACCAATAACATCCAATCACTAATGTTAATGGCTTACGACAAGCTAAAGGTTGGAATTGTTACTAATCATTTGTCAATAGACCAAGTGTCCAAGGCAATTTCAGTTGGTACTATTTTGAATAAAATAAGCTTGATGGACCAGTCTTTAAAAAGAGATTTCCAAATAAAAAATCCAAAAATAGGGCTTTTAGGACTTAATCCTCACTCTGGTGATGGAGGGCTTATTGGGCAACAAGAAGTTAAGATTATTCAACCGGCTATTGACCAAGCAATAGAAAAGGGGTTTAATGTATTAGGTACGTTTCCAGCAGACGGATTCTTTGCAAGTGGAAATTATAAAGAATATGATGGAATTTTGGGGATGTACCATGATCAAGGGCTTATACCTTTTAAAATTTTAAGTAAAAACCAAGGGGTTAACTTTACTGCTGGACTTCCTATTATCCGCACTTCCCCCGATCACGGAACGGCATATGAAATAGCGGGAAAAAATAAGGCGAGCTTTATTTCTTTCCAAAACGCCATTTTATTAGCAAAACAAATTTATTTAAATAGATCTAAAGACTAGCGTTACTTACCACCAGTTTTTTTATTACTCGTCTGTTTTGCTTTCGCTGCTTCAGCCTTTTTCTTTTCTGCTGCTTGTTTTTTTAGCCGTGCCTGTTCTTTTTGTTTTTCCTCTTTTCTTCTTTGTGCTTCAGCAGCTTGTTTTTCCTCAGCAGCTTGTTTTTCCTCTTTTCTTCTTTGTGCTTCAGCAGCTTGTTGTTCCTCGGCAGCTTGTTGTTCTTTTCTTCTTTGTGCTTCGGCAGCTTGTTGTTCTTGCTGTTGTTTTCTTCTTTGTGCTTCAGCAGCTTGTTGTTCTTGCTGTTGTTTTCTTCTTTGTGCTTCGGCAGCTTGTTGTTCTTGCTGTTGTTTTCTTTTTTGCGCTTCTAGAATAGCCTTTTTTTGTTTTAGTTCCAAAAGCATTTTCTCTTCATTTATGCTCTTTTCCTTATCTTCCTCTTTTTCATTATCTTCTTCTTTTTCATCACCCTCATTATCTTCTTCTTTTATACCTGTTTGCTCTTCTTTTGTTTCTTCATTTAATTCCTTCTCTTCATTGTTATTTTCCCCATTGTTTGGTAGATTTCCATAGGTAAAACTAATAACTTCACTTGAAGATCCACAAGTATTAAATGCATTAATTTCATAGTCATGAGTTCCTGGAGATAAATTTATCATCGAAGAAAACACACCATTATTCACATTAAAATTAAATCCCTGAGAAGCTACACCATCAATTTTAAATATTACATTTTGTGTATTATTAATCACTGCACTGATATACCCTCTAGAACTACTAGCTGTTACACTATTGCTATTGGGGCTTTTTAAATTGATAATAGGATTCTTACATTCAATAGCAGCATATTCTATGGAGACTATACTTTCATCTTTTCCGTCATTATTAAATGCTTTTATATTGAAAATATTTAATCCATTTTGCAATTGGAGTTCACATTGAAAATCATCAAAATAAGTATCAAACAGGAAGTTTTTTACAGCATTTCCGTTCATAGTCACACTTACGTTATTAGAATTCTCAACATTCTGTATTTGCCCACTTATTAAAATCATTTTATTGTTGGTATTAAATCTCGGATTGGACGGGTATGAAACTACGATTTTAGGGGGTTTATTTTGAGCTGGTTTTTTAAACGAAATTATTGTTTGGTCAGAATCAACTCCTGCGCTGTTTTTCCCCGATATATTTACTGTATTGTTACCTTCTTTTATCAAAATATTATTTGCTTCAAAAATATTTCCGGAAAATGTAAAGTTATTATGTAATACTCCGTTCAATTTAAATGTGACGTTGTTAGCAGAGGATACATTTAAAATGGTAGCTCTTATATTAACATATAAGGATGGAGAATTAAATGGGCTTTGCCCAGGGCTTGTTATCTTCACGTTTGGTTTTGGAGTTACTACTGGTTTGTAAAAAACAATACTTTCATCTGTAGCATAACCTTGGTTGTTTTGGCCTTTTATGCGAATAATATTTTTTCCGTTTTTCAATACAACATTATTAGCAACAAATTTATTTCCTGAAAAATTAAAATTTGTTAATAGGTCTCCATTTACAGAAAATGTGATGTTATTTTTTCCTACTACATTTAATATATTAGCATCTACTTTTATAAATCTAGATTCTAATTCAGAAGGGCTTTTGCTTGGGCTGGTAAACCTCACCATAGGAAGAGGGAATGTTGGGGGTTTATATATTATAATAGTTTCGTCAAAACTAGAGCCTTGGTTATTAGCCCCAACAATTTTTATATAATTCTTTCCTGTTTTGAGCAATACTCCTACTGCTTCAAACTTGTTTCTATAAAATGTAAAGTTTGTGTTTTTAATATTATTGACATAAAATAAAATATCTGCACTGTTCAATACGTTTATCACATCAGCGTATATATTGGTTTTGTTATTATTAGAAACATATGGGTTTTTGCCTGGACTAGTTATGTTTACTAATGGCTTTGGCAATGTAGAATTATTGTAGATTATGGTTGTATTGTCTTCTGCTAATCCCACACTATTTTTTCCTACAATTCTTATTCTATTTTTTCCTGGGAATAAGCTTATTGATTTTGCTTCAAATTGTGTTGCTGAAAAATCGAATCCATAGGACCTGTTTCCATTGATGTAAAATTCAATATTGTATTTATTTTCTACATTTAAAATGGTAGCCCTCAAGTTGGTAGTTGAGTTGACAGAGTTATAAGGGTTAGTATAAGGAGTGGTAATATCTACCATTGGCTTGGGAAGAGGAGAAGAATAAAAAATAATGGTCTCATCACTAGCATAACCGTGGTTGTTGGAAGCAGAAATTTGAAATATATTGTTGCCATTATTTAGCGGAATATTATTAGCGCTAAAGTATTCACCATTGAAAGAGAAGTTATAAATTCTTTCACCATTTATTTTAAATGTTATTTGACTTCTGTTTTCAATATTTAATATAGAAGCATGAATTGCGGAATATGGAGCGCTAGAAATATATGGAGAAGTATTTGGCACTGTAATTTTAACAGTGGGCGGCTTTTGTAAAGACGGAGTATTATAATATATAGTAGTGGTTTTAAAATCACTTCCATACTGGTTAATTCCTCGGACTCTAACAATATTTTCTCCCGGGGATAAATTTATGTTAGAATATAGAATATCATTTTTAAAACGGTAATTTTTGGAACCAATCCCATTTACTGAAAATTCAATATCGGACCTAGGTAAATATTCTCTATTTGAAATCTCACTTATATTATTGAGTTCTTTATTCTCAAATCTTATTTTTTGAGTATTGAAGTAATATCCTGTTGAGGCAGTATATCCGTAATAAACGGAACTAGAACCTCCAAAATATTTATTTGTAAGATCTCCAACAACTTTGCCAGCATAAAAGCCATCAAGCGTATAGGTTAATGTCTGAGTATATACATTCCAATTGATTTCAACTGTGTGCCAAGCCCCGTCTTCTAAGTTAGAAAAACTAATATCAGAAGATATTTTATCATTTATATTTGCAGTTCTCCAAATTGATGTATGATCACTAGAAGTTTCATCGACTTCGCTATTGTAATATGTGTCAATTTCTAAAACTATGCCATTAACGATACCTCCTGCACCAATATATTTGCCGTTTTGCCCAAATGCATTTACTCCTCTTGGGTCGTTATGAAAAACAATTGCTATTCCATCTGCGCCAGCGTTATCAAAACTTCCAAGGTTGGCATCAAACTTTAGTTTAAAATCTTGAGAGAAATCTATTTTATTATATGTAAATGCATTTCCAGACTGAGTTTGATAATCCCCAGTTAAAACAAATTCATTGCTTGTGATTTTTTGCGCATCTCCATTTATATTAAATATATTGGCTATGTTGGTTGAATTATAATTGCTGCCAGCTGAAAAATCATCCTCAAGGTTAAAAATAGAATTTGAAAAATTTATTGTTGGCAATTCCGTGGTATAAAAATTATTACTTGGATTTAATCTCTGAACTACGGGAGGCCTGCCTTGATTTAATGGAGGATTACTATTAATGGGTGTTGAACTTTCTGGCACATACTGGTTATTGTTTGATGAAGTTGGTTTATATGAGGAAATATCAAAGTTAAGCTTAAGTGCAGTGTAATGGTACCTATCATTTATTTCGGAGTTGTCAATATCGTTTATGTTGTTGGATAATGCATAGGTGATTTTATGCTCCAATCCCATAGACCATCTTTCATTAAATTGATATCCAATTCCAAAACCTAGAGAAGGCATAAATTTTAATTTATTTGTTTCAATTTCAGTTTCAAAGTGGTTGTCACTTAATCTTTTTAAATCTCTGGCTGTTTGTCTGTCGGAAATAAATGTTAAGGAGCTGTAATCGTACGGGTCACCAGTGAATGTTATATCCGAAGTTCCATTGAGAATATCTCTGTTGATGTTGTAATAGGTTAAGCCAATCCCACCAAATCCATATAGAATAAGACCAGTTTTTTCTCTTAATTTATTCAAAGTCAATACTCCCTCAAATGTATATTCATTAAATTTCATTTGGTAGTTTTTGTATGCGTATATAGAGTCATCCAGAATAAAATTCGTTCCATAAAGGCCATATGGTGACGCAAACGAATCTGCTGTAGCTGTCCATCCTGAATTTCTTCCTTTCAGGTATCTAAATCTGAGATCAAATGAGAAAAATTTATTTTTCTTTTCATAGATAGCCTTACCTAGTGTAAATCCCCTGGAAAACTCTGCAAAGGGATTGCTAAATGCTGAATTACTATTTTTTCTCTCAGGTTCTTGCCAGCTTCCACCTATATTAAACCCCAAATTCCACCCAGTATCATTAGTATAGTTAACATATTGAGCTACTGAAATATTGGTTAAAAAAACTATTATATATAAAAATATGTTTTTCATCATATGTTAGTAAATTTACATATATCGTGCCAAATTAAAGCATAGCATGATTTAATGTTTTATTATTTTTTATAAAAACTAATTATTAACACCATTGATGTTTAGAAAATTTTTGATTTTATTTTTACTCAATTTCTTTTGGAATACAATTTTATTTTGTCAGGTGGGAGCCAATAATTTTTTTGAAAATGCTGATCATATTTGCTTTAAGCAACCTCTTACTTCCGACAACATCTATTCCAATTCTTTGCATTCTTTAAGTAATTATAATTTCGATTCATTAATTAACTGTATTAATCTTGATAATTCTTCTTGGTATAAGTTCTCTACCAATAGTAGTGGAGGATCGGTAGATGTATTAATCAATCAAATAGTATGTTCTGGAGATTCTAATTTTTTATTTCAAAATAGCATTGAGGTTGTTTTTATCTATGCAGATTTGAATCTTTCTACAGAATCGTTTGAAATAATTGACCTCTGTCACACTTTGAATTCTTCTTTATATTTGACATTGCCAAATCTCTTACCAGAAAAAGAGTATTATATTTTAATTGACGGTTATAATTCATTAGATTCAGTCCCGATTTCAACAACTTGCTCTTATCAAATTGAGATATCCGGAATAGGTGCCAAACCTAATATTAACGCCGGTGAAGACATGTTTGTATTCCCTGGCTCTGAAATTCAACTTCAAGGCTATGGAAATGGTACGCCATATTGGTATCCAAGTCTTTCTTTGGATAGTGCTACTTCTTTTTCTCCTTTTTTCACTGCTAACTCAACTACTGACTTACTACTCACTGTTACAGATGCAAACGGATGTGAATACCAAGATATAGTAAGAGTTTATGTGGAGCCCCCTTTAGTTTTTTATAATACTATAACACCAAATAATGATGGTAAAAATGACTTTTGGACAGTTAAAAATATTGAAAACTATCCTTTTTGTAGAGTTGAAATTTATAATAAATGGGGACAACAGGTCTATCAAAATATTGGTTATAGCAATACTCAAAAATGGGATGGCAGTAACAACGGAAAGCCATTACCATCTGGAACTTATTTTTATCTATTAGACAATGGCTCTCAGATAAATAATGAGATTTTTAAAGGAACAATAAATTTATTAAGGTGAAAAAACTGTTTTTAATTATTGTTGTTTTTTATTCTGTAAGCTATCATGGCCAACAGACTCTACAGTACTCAAATTATTTAGAAAATTCTTTTTATTTAAATCCTGCAGTTGCTCATTTAGGAAAGAAAAGTTTAAATATTATTTACCGAAATCAGTGGGCTGGGTTTGAAGGTGCTCCAAAAACTACTTTTCTTAGTTATCAGTCATCTTTCTCGAACAAAAAAGATGTTAAATCTTCTTCATTTTCAAATGTTGGTGGATTTCTTCAAAATGAGAATGTTGGAGCCTTTAGAAGTTTTAAAATTAATTTTTCTTACAGTTATACTTTTCTTTTAAGTTCTAATTGGAGATTATCTTTTGGTTCTTTTATTGGGATTCAGCAATTGGGTTTAGATGTTACAGGTGTTACCTTATTTGACCCCAACGATCCAGTAGTAGATGTTTCAAACTTCAGCTTATTTCCTGATTTTTCTATGGGTTTAGCTCTCACCAATAACAACAATTTTTTTGGAATTAGTACAAAACAAGTTTTTCAAAACAACTGGAAAAAAATTATTAATAGTGACCTATCACAAAATGAATCTAGTATTGTATTTATAGCTGCAAAAAAAATAGCTTTGAGTAATATTGGTTTCACGCCAAATATCATGCTTGATTTTACAGGACAATTTAAGCCAAAACTTATAGCTGGATTAAAAATAGACTTTAAAGAAATAATATCAACTGGAATAGCTGTAAGAAATGAGAATACTGTTTTAGGGCAATTTAAAATTATGTTTACTAAGAATTTGCAAATTTCCTATGCTCACGATTTTTCTTTTTCCAATATTTTATTAAGGCCATTGAACTCAAATGAGTTGATGGTATCTTATATTTCCTCAATTAGCGAAAATAACAAGCATAAAAATACAATTTCTTTCTTTTAGTCCTTTTTTTTTGACTTTTCACCCTTTTTAGCGTCTAATATGTCCTATTTTCCTATGTTTTTTCAACAATAAGTGGTACTTTTCAACAAAAAACTAGAACTTTTTCTGTTTTCTTGCGTATCGTGGACATTAAGTAGTGTTGAAGTAGTATTATAATTTTTATGCAAATGAGGTTATTTAGGTTATTGTTTTTACTTGTTTCCCTCCTATTTTTAGGTAACAAAAATTTTTCTCAGACTTGGGTTGAAAGCGGTTCTTCTCCTTTTACTAACGGAGCAGTTACAGTAAGAACTTTTTATCTTGAGCAATATAATGGTAAAGCAATAACATGTAACGGCGCTTCAGATGCACAAATTAAAGTTGAAGTAACAGGCTCATCAGATTACGAGGTCACACTAAATTCAACTTTCCAAACCATTTCCAATACATTTCCAACAGCATTTTCTAATTTATCTGCAAATTTGTATACAATTAGTGTTTTTGATTATGACAATTTCATTTCAGTTCCAGCTGAAGTAGAGGTACCTAACGTAGCTGAACTAATTGTTGTCAACAATAGTAATGTCACTAAAATTTTAGTATACCCTACATGCCATGATCAAATTGATGGAAGAATTAGGGCTACTATTGCTGGTGGGACAGCTCCATACAACTATGAATGGGTAGGTAACGGTTCTGTAAGTACAGTTTCTAACCCTGTTGGTCTTGGATCTTATACGTTCAGAGTCACAGATGCCAATTTATGTCTAACTGATTCAACATTTATTGTTGACACTCCCAGCGTAATATTACCAAATCCTGACATTGCTTCTCTGGGCTGCGGTGGAGGAAGTGACGGGCAGCTAACAAGCGTTCCCACAGGTGGAAATGGAGGGTTTACTTATTCTTGGAACACTTCGCCCGTTCAAACTACTCAAACTACAACCGCAACTTTGCCAACTGGAACATATATTGTTACAGTTACAGATGTAAATCTCTGTACTGCTTCTGAATCTATAGTATTAACACCGCCAACACCAATAACTTCTTCATCTTCTGAAACTCTAACGCTTTGCTCAAATTCCAGTGATGGAACCTCCACCATAACAGTCAGTGGGGGTCTTGCTCCATACAATTTAAGTTGGACAGGTCCCGCAGCTGGAAATCCTGCTGGAGACGAAATTGACACAGATGGAGGAAATTATGTAATTAGTTCATTAGCCGCTGGTAGTTACTCTGTAATAATTACAGACGCAGGTGGATGTACCGAGAGTGAATCTTTTACTATAACAAACCCTGTTGCCCTTTCACAAACAAATACCAAAACACACGTTACATGTAATGGCGATGGTAATGGCGCAATAAATCTTACAGTTTCTGGAGGCAACCCACCTTATGACATTAGCTGGACTGGAGCTGCTATCGGCTCACAAAGTGATGCAATCAATTCTTCAGGAGGAAGTTATTCAATTGGTAGTCTCTCAGGTGGAAATTATGATTTAACCATAACTGATAACAATGGTTGTATTTTAAATTCTAATTCTCACACCATTAACGAGCCAGCAGTTTTATCTCAAACCAATGTAAGTACGGATGTTAGTTGTAATGGAGGGATAAATGATGGCCAAATAGAGGTTACAGTAACTGGGGGAACTGCCCCATACCAAGTTAGTTGGACCGGAACAGCTAGTGGAGACCCTATTGGGGATGAAATCTCATTAGATGGTGGGGATTACACAATTGGCACATTGGATAACGGTAATTATTTAGTAACGGTAAAGGATGCTAATAATTGTCAAATATCTTTTCCTAAAACAATTTTTGAGCCTACCGCAATC
>JADHMB010000077.1 GCA_016780365.1 Flavobacteriales bacterium | reverse complement strand
TGATGGTGGAAGCCCAGTTACTGAGTCACTTTCTAACCTAACAATAAATACTTACGATAATTATACTTTCGACCATTCTTCTACCTGGAACCCAAGCTCTTCTGGAACTTACGATATTGCAATTTGGGCAAGTAATATTAATGGATCAACGGACATGGACTCTTCAAACGATACCATTGTTGGTACTGTTAACGTATTCACTTCTTTTGAAACTAGAAAACCTATGTTTGAAGTATTTACAAGTTCTACTTGTGGACCTTGTGTTCAAGGAAATATTAATCTTGGAAATGTACTATCCAACTATTCAGAACAATATTCACTTTTAAAGTACCAAATGAGCTGGCCTGGAAATGGTGACCCATATTTTACAGATGAAGGTTATGACAGACGTGTATTTTATGGTGTGAATTCTGTCCCAAGACTTGAAATTGATGGCGGTTATGATGCCAATCCATCTGGACTAACCAATCAGGATTTTGACGATTTTGCTGCGATTCCTTCTTTTACTACACTATCAGCGAATTATTCTATTGGTGGACAATCTGTGGATGTAAGCATAACGATTGATCCTTTAGAAAATATGAATAGCACCAATCTTACATTATATACTGGAATTTTTGAATACATAACTTATAATAATTCATCTAGTAATGGAGAAATTGAATTTGCTAATGTTATGAAAAAAATGCTTCCAAATGCTGGTGGTTATTCAATTAACCCTCTTCAGTCTGGAGTACAAGTAGTTGAAAACTTCTCTTATACTTTTCAAGGGAATTATACCCTTCCAGCTGATGCTAATTCACCTGTTAACCACATGTTAAATCATACAGTTGAGGATTTTGAAAATCTTGGTGTAGTTGTTTGGATACAAGACGATGTTACAAAAGAAATTTTACAATCTACTACTGCGTCTCTTGTTACGGATGTAAATAGTGATTTATCATCTGCAAGTAAGATCATGATTTTTCCTAATCCAACAAGCGATATTGCTACAATTGCTTTTCAAGGACATGAGGACTCAGAATTAGAAATTAACGTAGTAAATTTATTAGGTGAAATGGTAGTTTCAGAAAGATATACTGCTTCTTCTAGCTTAGATTATTATAATTTAAATGTTTCACACCTAAATAGTGGAATTTATAATGTAGTAATGGTTTCCAATGGAACTATAACCACAAAACAATTACAAATAATAAAATAGAAATGTTATGAAAAGAATTACTATTTATTTATTCCTAACAGTAATTTTAGTTAATTCTCTTCATGCACAGTATTTTTACACTCCAAGTTCATCCACCGGCAACCCCGGTGGATTGAATATGGACAATGAATATCCTTTTGGATCTGGGTTGGACACCTCATGGAAAGTTCTATTACCTGCAGGCAGTACTTCACCAGTATGGTCAGTAACGGATAGCATTCCTTTTCCATTTTCATTTAATAACAATTTGGTTGATCAGTTTAAAGTTTCATCTTCTGGTGTTTTAACTTTTGACATTAATTCTACAATTGTTCCTGGATTTGGTAATGTAACAATTCCTGACCCTGCAATTCCTAATAATTCTGTAATGGTATGGGGCCTTGAAGGCACAGGAAGTAACGACAATATTGTTACTAAAACTTTTGGTAATTTAGGAGGGCAACAATTTTGGGTGTTTTTTTCTTCTTACACCGCTGGTAGCTGGAGCTATTGGTCTATTGTTTTAGAAGAAGGGAGTAATAAAATATATATTGTAGATCAAAGGCATAGTAGTAATGCTGCACCTGCAATAACTGCTGGAATTCAAGTAGATAGTGCCAATGCTGTTATGGTGACTGGTTCGCCATCGTTATCTAATTTGGCAGGAACTGATCCTTCTCCAAATGATAATCATTATTATGAATTTACTTATGGTGCTCAAAATTCTTTAGATGTAAGTGGCGTAGAGCTAGTCAATTATCCATACTTACACCTAAATGATGCACCCTACTCTTTAGAAGGAGTATTTAGAAATTTGGGAATAGACACTATTAGTAATATGAAAATAAACTACTCTATAAACGGAGCAAGCACAGTAACTGAACATATTACAAATTTAAATATTGGTTCTTACCAAGACGATACTGCTTCTTTTGCCACACCATGGAATCCTGTAAATGCAGGAACTTATGATATTGCAATATGGGCTGATTCCATAAACGGTGGATCTGACATGGACAATACCAACGATACACTTCACAAAAATCTTCATGTGTTTGATGTATCCACCCAGAGAATTCCATTGCTAGAAACATTTGTAAGTTCCACAAGCCAATATTCAGTAACTGGAAACACAGACTTGCACAATATTTTATCTACTAACCAAAATGATTATACTCTTGTAAAATATCCTATGAGTTGGCCTTCACCCGGCGATCCTTATTATACTCTTGAAGGTAGACAAAGAAGAGTATATTACTCAATAAATACTGTTCCCAGAATTGTTAATAATGGAATTGTTCAATTTAATCCTATTGGTTTTACACAACAGGAATTTGAAGATGCAAAAGATTTGTACTCTTTTATGAATTTATCTGCTGAATATTCAGTTGGAGGGCAGACAATTGATGTTTCTGTAAATATTGACCCACTGTGCAATACTACTGGAATATGGAATAATCTAGTTTTACAGGCAGCAGTTTATGAAAAAACCACCTATAACAATTCATCAGTAAATGGAGAAATTGAATTTTATAATATCATGAAAAAAATGATTCCAGATGCTAATGGAACACCTCTTTCAAATTTATCTGGTCCAAACAACCCAACAACAGTTAATTTAACTTACACCTTCAATGGATTATATAATCTACCTCCAGATTCAGACACTCCTATTGATCATACAATTGAACATAGTATTGAAGATTTTCAAAACCTTGGTGTTGCTGTTTGGATACAAGACGTAGATACTAAATATGTATTACAGTCTGCAGAAGGTTCTATAGTTACAAGCACCTTCGAATTAGATGAAAAAGAAATAAAAGTATTTCCTAATCCGTCTAGTGAATTTGCAAATATTATTCTACCATTGAATCATAGCTCATCTACTTTGGAAATCTATGATGTAATTGGGAATATGATTTATTCTAATAAACTAGCTGAAAGTAAAAACAACTATAAAATAAATTTAGCTGATTTCAGAAGTGGCATATATCAAATAGTTATAAGTTCAAAGGATAAAATAACAACAGAAAAATTAGAAGTTTATAAATAATCCTAATGCTTGCAAAGCATAGCTACTTGCTTTTCGCCAAAAGGAACTTTTTTAAGAGTTTGGAAACCAAACTTATGATGAAAATCTAAGGACTGTTTATTTAAAGGAATAGTATTTACCTCACAACATAATGGATACTCTGAATTATTCGCAATTTTATAAATTTCATTATAAAGCTCAGTACCATATCCTTTTCTTTGAAATTCTACTGTTAAAGCAACTCTATCGATATATAAAAAGTTTTTAAAATTATTTTTAAAATACTTGTAGTTAAGAGATTTATAATCACTTTTATAGTCCATTACAAATGCAAATCCAACAATTTTTTCTTTTAGAATAACTAGAGCAGCAAACAAGGAATGATTGTAAATATCCCTAACATGTTTTAAATCTTTTAATGAACCTAGGGCAGGAATATTCTTCTGGTTTAGCTCAAAAATAAATTGCAATATTTTTTCTGATAATTTATCTTTTTGGCTGTATATAATTTCAATTCTACAATTCATTTAATAGGTTATTTATCAATATTAAAATAATTTTTAAGTATATCTTAATAAATTTGCCAACCTTTTTTAAAAAATAACGTATTTATTATAAAAACCAAGAAAATGAAAAATATAATAAAATTCTCCTTTGTATTAAGTCTTGCATTAATTTTCAACTCCTGTGCAAAAGAGGGATGTACAGATCCCAATGCTTATAACTATAGCTCAGAAGCTGATACAGATGACGGATCTTGTACTTTTCAAGGTTGTACAGACCCTAATGCTGTTAATTATGACTCTTTAGCAACCGTAAGCGGTGAATGTATTTATGATCAAGTTGGATCATGGAATTCGGTATTTCAAGAAATTAATATAAATCTAACCATGACTCTTCTTGGATTTCCTTTAATTGACACTACTTTTACTCAAAATGTACACCCAGACTCACTTGAACCAAGTGGAATAGATGTTTTTTCCAATGGAAATTTAATAATTCACTACAATAATAATCCCTCTGAAGATGGAACTTGGACAAGAACAAATGACATGTTAGAGATGAATTTACAAGACACATCATTGGTATTTAAAATAGATTCTGTTAGTGGAACATTATTAAAACTAAGTGCTTCACAGTCTGAATCAAATATAGATCCAACTACTGGTGCTTCAGTAAACTATGATTATGGGATAATATGGGATTTAGATAGAAATTAATTTTAAAAAAAATCAAAGTATAAAGCTCTTATTTTAAGAGCTTTTTTTTGGCATTCTTTTAAATAATCTTACTGATTCAATTATAAAATCTTGTGGATAAGATGAAGTATCCACTCCAAACCTACCACCCCAGTCTCCCCCAACTGCTTGATTAAGTATTAAATGAAAAGATTTGTCAAATGGCCACTGCTCTATTCTATCATTAGGAGATCTTTTAATACGATTGTATAATTCAGAGTCTACATACCACTCTAAAATAGAATCTGTCCAGTTAATAGCATAAGTATGGAAATTTTGATGGGCTGTATTTATTACGATACTATCTGACTTTTGGGTATTTATCGTGTGGTTATAAGCCTTAGTATGAATTGTACCTAGGATTTTGCAAGAGTCATAGCCTACGTTTTCCATAATATCAATTTCACCGTCTAAAGGCCAATTTAAGGCTCTATCTAATGTTGGGAGCATCCAAATTGCTGGCCAAGAACCCTTAGCATTAGGTAACTTTGCTACGACTTCTAAATATCCTTTTTGAAAATCAACTTTGTTTTTTGTGGTGATTTTTGCAGATGTAAATAATGTAGTAACTGTATCGTAGTAAGCAGAAATAGTGAGCTTACCATTATCAACTTTAAGATTTGAAGACCCATTGGTATAATACTGTAATTCATGGTTCCCAAATCCACATAGTTCTGGACAGCCATTTCCTATATAAATATTCCAAAAATTAGTGTCTAAACTAGAGCCTTTAAAATCATCCTCCCAAACCAAATTAACAGGGTATTCTTTTGATTTCTCAACAGAACAAGAAATGACAATAAAAAATACTATTGGGAAATATAAATGCTTCATTAATTTACCTTACAAAGAAGTTTAAAGAAGTAAGGTCTTTAGAATTTCCACCAACATGAACTGTAAAGTCACCACTTTCAAGAACATACTTATTTTCTAGATTAACAAAAGAAAAATCTTTAACAGGAATAGTAAAAGAAACTTTTTTGTTTTCTCCAGATTTAATGAAAACTTTATCAAAAGCTCTCAGTCTTTTATTATCAGGTGTGATGGAAGCAAATAGGTCAGAAACATAGACTTGAACAACCTCTTGACCATCTACATCACCAGAATTATAAACTGTTAGTGATATATTTAACGAGTCGTCTGCACCAATAGAATCATCTTCTATAGTAATGTCTTTATATTCAAAATTGGTATAACTTAACCCATAACCAAACTCATATAAATTATTTAATTTTCCTACATAGTTATAAGCTCCTTGAGAATTGTTTTGAACTTCAGATGGCTTGTAATAATAAGTAGTAAGAGAGTTAGGAAAAGCTGGATAAGTATAAGGAAGTTTCCCAGATGGATTGACTTTTCCATTGATTATATCTACTAAAGCATCTGCACCTAGATTTCCTGGTAAGTAAATATTTAAAACTGCAGACATAAAAGGCTCAATTTCAGAGATTAATCTTGGCCTTCCTATATTAAGAACTAAAATTATTGGTTTCCCACACTTGGAAAGTTTATTGGCAAGCTTAAGCTGTAATTTATGAAGATTTAAGTCATTTAAATCCCCTGGTTTTTCTGTGTAACAGTTTTCACCTAAACATAATAAAACATAATCATGGTATTTAGCTGCATCCACTACTTTCTGAATATCATCTTCAGTCATATCATAGAACGATCCATTGTTTTTGTAAGAAACTCCTGGGATAAAAGAAACATTTTCTTCTCCATAAGACTTAGAAAATGCTTCATAAATAGTATTATATGCTTTAGGGCTTAGATTATCTTTTACTACTTTACTATTCATATTTCCTTCTTTTTCTACTGTAGCCATCAAATTTGCAGGGACACCGTCTATATACCTATCTGTATATTTACCTTGCCAATTATAGGTCCAGGCTCCGTTTAGAGAGTTCATCGTATTTCCATTAGGTCCAGTAACCAATATTTTAGATCCTTTTTTTAATGGAAGTATTGAATTATTGTTTTTTAATAAAGTAATAGATTCCGATGCAGATTCATAAGCTAATTTATTAGACTCTTCACTACCAAATTTTGGGTAGTCTTGATAATTAGTTACAGGGGTTTTAAATAAACCTAGTTCAAACTTTAATTTTAGAATTTTTCTAGTTGCATCGTCAATTCTTGATATTTTTACCTTGCCTTCTTCTACCAACTCAAAAAGATAATCTGTAAACTCTTCGTATTCATAAGGGACCATAGACATGTCAATACCAGCATTAATAGCTATTTTAATTGCTTCTTTTCTATTTACAGCAACTTTATCTCTGTCACATAGCTTATTTATATCTTCCCAATCTGTAAGAATAACACCTTCAAATCCTAATTGGTTTCTTAAAATTTCTGTAAGTAGTTTATAACTTGCATGAACAGACTCTCCATTTATAATACCAGAATTTATCATTACAGTTTTTGCTCCAGCATCTATGGCAGCTTTAAATGATTTTATATGGTATTCAAATAGGACATTATCTGGAATATAAGCAGGTGTTCTGTCTTTACCACTAATAGTTGCCTGATAGCCTGTGAAATGCTTCATACAAGCTGCTACATATTCATTTCCTATATTACTTTCTTTTCCTTGGTAGCCAGCTATCATTGCCTTACCAAATTCTGTTACCAACAAAGGATCTTCTCCAAAAGTTTCAAATTGTCTGGGAAATCTTGGATCAATGCCCAAATCTAGTACTGGTGAAAAATTCCATGGAATACCACATGTTCTAGTTTCATATGCACATACTTTGGCCATATTATAAGCATGATTTGGGTCCCAAGTTGCTGCAGTAGATATTTGCTGTGGAAACATCGTAGCTCCATCTGTATAAGTAGCTCCATGGATTGCATCAATCCCATAAATAACAGGAATTTTAATATTGGTACTA
>JADHMB010000076.1 GCA_016780365.1 Flavobacteriales bacterium | reverse complement strand
ATTGATTTGCTCCACCAGGACTTTTAGTTAATTCCCACTCATTTTCAAATAGGCTTTCAAAATATCCATGGTTCCAATTGGTTGGATCTTCCGTCCATATAACTTCCAATCCAGAGGTAATTGCGTCTTTGCCTTTACCAGTATTATAATCACTTTTCCATCCCATTCCTTGCTCTTCAATAGTTGCTCCTTCAGGTGAAGCACCTAAATTGTCTCCGCTTGCTGCTCCATGGGTTTTTCCTAGTGTATGGCCCCCTGCAATTAAAGCAACAGTTTCTTCATCGTTCATTCCCATTCTGCCAAAAGTTTCTCTTATATCTGCAGCAGCTTTTATCGGATCAGGTTCTCCATTTGGACCCTCCGGATTTACATAAATTAAACCCATTTGAACAGCTGCCAAAGGTTGTTCTAATTCCCTGTCTTCGTTATATCTTTCGTCATCCAAAAACTTTTTCTCAGCTCCCCAGTAAACATTACTTTGAGGCTCCCATACATCTGTTCTTCCACCAGCAAATCCTACAGTTTTAAAACCCATAGATTCTAAAGCAACATTTCCAGCTAAAATCATCAAATCTGCCCAAGAAATTTTTTGACCATATTTTTGTTTGATAGGCCACAACAACCTTCTTGCCTTATCTAGATTTGCATTGTCTGGCCAGCTATTTTGAGGGGCAAATCTCTGCTGTCCAGCTCTTGTGCCACCTCTACCATCTCCAGTTCTGTAAGTTCCTGCACTATGCCAAGCCATTCTTATAAAAAGACCTCCGTAATTTCCATAATCTGCAGGCCACCAATCTTTAGAATCGGTCATCACATTTTCAATATCTTTTTTAAGTGCAAAATAATCTAGACTTTCAAATTCTTTTAAGTAATTAAAATCTTCTCCCATTGGATTGGAAAGAGAGGAATTTTGTCTTAAAATTGATAGATCTAATTGGTTAGGCCACCAATCGCGATTGGTATTACCTTGGTTGGTTGTAGTTAATCCACTTGTTTGATTACTTCCAAAATGAATGGGGCATTTAGCTTTGCTTTGGTTACTTGCCATTTTATCGTTTGACATTTCATTTGAAGAACAGCTTGAAATTATAATACTAATAAGTAGATAAAATAGAGATTTTTTCATGGTTGAATAATTTTGATTTTAGTATAAGTTAAAACCAAAATCATCAAATTCGTATTTTGAATAGTTTTTTTTAAAAAAACCTAAACAATATTTCTTACAAATAACTAAGCCAAGCTTTGTCTTTGTTGTTCTGTTTGTAAGTACTGAACTTTTTACAAAGTGGATAAAGTGCTATTACAATTGCAATCCAAATAAGGTGAACTATCCATAAATTAAATCCAAATCCTTTTAATAACGGCGATTGTGTTACCCATCCTTTTATTATCAAGCTTTCCCATCCAAAACCAGTAATCCATGCAGTTATCAGAGCCAATAGATGAATTAAATATATATGCAGTATGTAATAGAAAAATGGAACTTTTCCAAAGACACTAATTGTATTAATAATTTTTCCCTTTAAGTTTTCAGTAAGAGATAAAATTATAAATACTGGCCCTAAAGTCATTAGTAAATATGTAAGCGATGGTGGATATTTAGCGGGATTAAAAAAAGAAAACACTGTAGAAAGTATGGAATCATAACTTTTCCAATATTGAAAATTCCCATATCCGTTTAGCAGTCTGATAATAAAAAACATAATTACAGATGAAGATCCAATTATTAAAAATACCTTCTTTCTTTTTAATGGTGGAAAATCATTCTCATAAAATGAGCCAATGTAATACCCAAATGACATTACGCCAATCCATGGTAGAATAGGGTAAGCTGCAAGTAATTTAACTCCATTGGATAAATCTATAAAATTACGTTCATGAATAATGGACCAAAATATTTGGTTGCCAATTTGGATAGAATCTAGTGCATTGTGTCCAAAAATAACCACCAAGCTAAATATTAAAACATGTTTTAGCTTAAGATGTATAATAGCAGCAAGAAAAATCATACTTATTCCAAGAGACCATATAACAAAAAGACCAAATGTTTGAAAATGAATGTCAAAAAACCATGAGAAGTTTACCACCGTGAGCTCTATAAAAACTAACCAAAGCCCTCTTTTTAATAAGAACAAGGAAAGCTCTTTTTTACTTTTTCTAATGCCAATTAGATAAGCAGAAACGCCAGCTAAAAGGCTAAAAGTAGGAGCACAGTAATGGGTGATCCATCTAGTTAAATATAGTCCTAAATTGGTTTTTTCAGGATCGGTTGGGTCAAAGAAAAAAGCATCGTAATGAAAATAATCTCTAACGTGGTCTAAGGCCATAATTATCATAATGGCACCTTTTAATAAATCTAATGAAGCAATTCGTTTGTTTTTTTTTGTGTTTATTACATTCATCGAGTAACTATTTTTTCAAGTGTTTCTTATTAAAAAGATCTTCTTTTTCTCCAACGGTCTCTAGTCCCGTAATAAAAGATACATCTTTAAATTTTGAATTATTTTTATTGTTGGTAATAGTAATTGAAAGTTTAGCATCAATACTTTCTGAAATTCTTCTGTCCATACTTCCCTTTACTGGTGCTTTTAATAAACCAGAATTTCTCTTATTGGTATTAATTTCTATAATCTCATTTTTCAAATATATTTTAAGACTTAGACTATCTTCTTGCATTTTTGATACTTTAAATTTTGCTTTGGAATAAGTACCAAAGCGTACTATTTTTTCGTCCACATAATAAAAGCCAAGAAATCCAGTAAAAGAAAACCCCATCCATGGGATTTTTGCAATAGAAAGCATAAAAGATGAATTGCTATTTTTAAAATTATTGGATTGAATCCATATCCACGAAGAAGGCATTGATTTGCCCCAATCTTTTTCTATGTATCCTTTCCCTTTATGGAAAGTGTAGGTGTTTTTATTCACCTTAATTTCTCCTTCCAAATCATGATTTAGACTAACTACACCATGGTAACATTGCATAAAAGGAACTTTATCATACCAACCCATTATTTTCTTTGGTCCATTGCTTCCATTAGGAATTAGCGCTACTATATTTCTCATATAAACTTTTCCTTTTGCAGAAATACCATCTTTAGATATATCTAAAATTAAGCTGTCTTGGGAGAAAAAATTATTTCCTATTTGAACTAAAAATTCATCTTTTGAATAATAGAAATCTTCGATTGGATAACTTATATATTCTGTTTTGGCAGTTTTTCCATCAATAATTTGAATAAAAGCATGTTTGGTAGAACCATCTTCAGAAATTGAAATACCAGGAATAACACTTAAAATTGATATTTCATCTTGAGATACCATTTTAAAATACCAACCTTCAAAATATTTTTTTGTTTTTTTGTTCCCTTGAAACATTGAAGAGTTCTTACTCTTCTTGGCTTTGTAAGCTTGAACTTTGGGATAGTCAACAAACTTTACAAGACTTCTGTTATTTTGTGAAAGAAAAGTTAAACCATTCCCTAAAAACATTAAAATTAAGAGCCATTTATTTATTTTCAATGGAGATTTTTTTTTAGAATAAGTAATTATAACAAATAATAAGCATATAGTTATATTTACTCAAAGTTATATTATGAACACATTTGAAATCAAATACCAAGGAAATTTAAGAACTACAGCTACTCATTTAGATTCTGGTTCTGAGATTAATACAGATGCTCCAAAAGACAATCATGGGTTAGGGGAGGCCTTTTCCCCAACAGATATGGTGTGTTCTGCTTTGGCAAGTTGCATATTGACTATTATGGCTATAGCAGTGGAGAAAAATGGAATTAATATTAAGGGCACTAATGCTATTGTAAAGAAAACTATGGGCAATAATCCAAGAAGAATTTCTAAGATTGACATAGATTTGACTTTTCCGATGGATTACGATGAAAAAATCAAGATGATATTAGAAAGAGCCGCTCATAATTGTCCAGTGCATCACACTTTATCTATTGAAGTAGAGAAAAATATCAACTTTATTTATCCATAAACTAACTATTGATAATTAATTACTTGAGAATATAGAGTTGTTTATATGATTAATTATTATGGTATCATTTATTATAAATAAGTGAGTGGTTAGAAGACATAACCAACTCTAAAGGAAGGCATCGCCTCAAGAGTTATCAAGGAATTTGAATAGCTTATTCCATAGCCAAAACTTAGTTCTAGATTAAAATGAGAAGTTATATTTCTTCTTATTCCATAAGTAGGAGTGAGGGTATGAAAATAAATTTCCCCGTTTTCTAAATTATTTAAAATATTAAAATTGGTTCTTAATGAAATATAGTTTGCAGCATTATTTTTAATGTTTTTATTTTTGCTTTCTCTCTTGATAAGATTGAAATAATATTTGGGTTCTAAAAAAATGGAGACTTGGTTTTTTAAGGAGTCAAAACTTTGCTTAATCGCAAATTTTAGTCTGTACTCTGTCCCAAGTTCTGTTCTTAAAGCAAATTTTTTACGAAATTTTAATTCATGATTTATCCAAGTGCCAAAATAGCCTGTTTGTATGGATAAAATAGATTTCTCTACACTAACTTTTTCTGAAGATTTTTTTTGAGAAAATGTAATGGAGTAAAATAAGTAGAATAATAATAATAAAATAAATTTGTTCATAAGCTTATATAGCCTTCAAAATAGGTTATTGCTTTCCCGCTTATTTCAACTCTGTCTTTTTTTAATTCGCAGAATAATTCACCTTTTCTTTCAGAAATTTGTTGAGCATTCATACTTTTTTTATAGAGTTTATTTGACCAATAAGGGGTTAATGTACAATGTGCCGAACCGGTAACAGGATCTTCTAAAATTGTAGCTTGCGGTGTAAAAAAACGAGAGACAAAATCACAATGGTCTCCTTTGGCTGTAACAATTACACCACCTGGATTAAGATTGATTTGATCAAATACTTCTCTATTTACTACGATATCTTCTATTTCTTTTTGATTTTTATAAACCAATAAATAATCTCTTGCTTTTAGGACTTTTTTTGGTTGGATATTCAAAGCATTTTTTATTTCATCTGGTAGTGAAGCCGATATGGGATTTCTTCTTGGTAAATCCATTAAATAGTGTCCATTATTTAAGGATACTTCTAATTCTCCACTCAATGTTTCAAAGATTACTTTTTCAGACTCTAATTTTAGTTCAGAAAGAATACAATGTGCAGTTGCCAGTGTAGCATGTCCACATAAATCCATTTCTGTATCAGGCGTAAACCACCTTAAATGAAAGTTTTTTCCTTTTCTAAGAAAAAAAGCGGTTTCAGCCACTGCATTTTCTTGAGCAATTTTTAATAAGACTTCGTCTTGTAGCCAGTTTTCTAAAGGAACTACACAAGCAGGATTCCCACCAAATACCTTATCACTAAAAGCATCTATTTGAAAGATAGGTAGTTTCATTTTAAAGAGATTCTAAATTTTTACGAGTGCGTTCATTTTCTAATGCTCCAGTATTTATAGTAGTTGCTGGTTCAAAAAGCATTATAGAAACTTCTTCATCTGCAATTGGTTTATGTTCAATTCCCTTAGGAACTATAATTATTTCATTTTCTTGGATAGTTTCTGTTCTGTCTCTAAATGCTATTTTTAAGGTTCCTTTTAGAACTAAAAACATCTCGTCTTCTTCATCGTGTTTATGCCAAATAAATTCCCCTTTTAACTTAGCAATTTTTACATGTTGCTGGTTTAATTCTCCAATAATTCTAGGATTCCAATGGTCTTTGAATTGAGCTAACTTTTGTGATATATTTATTTTTTTCATAATAGGATTTAACTACCTGAGCTACATTAAAAATATAGTAAAATTAGATTTCTGATATTTCATTAATACTTTTCTACCTTATCGCTGGTTCCAATGAATACATTCACCCCTTTTAGTTGAGGATTGCCTGCTATTCTTCGCCAAGAAGTAATTTGCCCTACGTGGGTTAGTGCGTCTGCAAGTGGACCATTGATCCAATACCAAAATGGTAGTTTTCTAGAAGTTTTTTTTTCTATTTCTAACAAATCTTCATCACTCATTTTTTTTAATCTTTCTGAAAGATTTTCCAACACTAAGAGAGATTTCATTCTTATTTGCTGAAATGAGTTTAAGGAATCTTTGTTTTGTTTTTCTCCACCGAAAACTCTAAAGGTACTATCTACTAAATCAAAAATATGACTGTTTACTTCCTCAATACTCATACTGGTAGGGTGTGGTCTAAACTTAATATCATCTTCACTTAGATTTTCTGTAGCCCAGCGATATCTAAATGCCAATCCTTCCACCACTCTTAAAAGAGTATTAGTAGCTGATAATTCAGTAGGGGTTTTTGAAATATCTTCGAATGGTAATTCTTGGTTATCTACCATAAAATTTAAATAACTTTATCAGATTCCTTTTCTTCTAAAGCAACTTCCTTAGGGAACTTAACATTAATTTTCTCGAACTGGATGTGAAGAATTAGCATTAAAAACCCATAGACTACAGAAGTAACAATTAGTAGGTTGTTCATTAGTCCATCGGCAGAGAAAGATAAACGAATTAATATGGTAGAAATAATAAATCCTGAATTTCTAAATACTTCATGAAATTTGTCTGTTTTATAGAGCGATATTAATAGTAATAGTACATCTGCCATAATTAAAACAGTAAAGAATTCGTTAAAGAAAAGCTCGTTAATGTCTTGAATAGAGAAGAATACTTGGTCAACAGAAGCAACTTCGATATAAATCCATTTAAACAAGCTTGAAAGGGCTAAAAATATTAAAACTGGGAGAAGGAAAAGAGCGATGGTTTTTTTTCGTTTTACAAATAAATCTAGATTCTCTATTTTTCCTTTTTTTGGATTGAGTTTTTTGCTTCGAGTATTAAAGTAGTTGAATAAAAAAATGATAAAGAAAAGAACAAGTGTAGAAATTAAGTCATAGGTAAGTTGTAGATCGTACTGTTGATTAAACCAGTTGGCACTAACATCTATATTGGCCATATCCTTAAAGATTCTTCTTACGATAATTAATGTGATTATTTCGTATTGTTTTCTTATGTATTGAGAAATAGATCTTGGCAGGTAATAAACAACTAAGAAAACCTCGTAAACCAAAATAAAAGAAAATGGGGTATAAATTGCAGCAATAGGGTTGGTAAGTAATTTGTCGTCTGAAAAATTTAGAATTTCTAAATACTTAAGAAAAATTAAAAGTAGGTGAATTACAAAACTTACTATAGAAAGGGTGACAAAAATTCTTTCTGTTTTATTTTTAAATTCTTCCGAGAAAACTTTATTACTTAATCTTTCAATCATGATGGTTAGTTTATGTAAACTTAGTCATATTAACAATAGCTCTAAATGTCTGTTTGTCAATTTTTTACACAT
>JADHMB010000075.1 GCA_016780365.1 Flavobacteriales bacterium | reverse complement strand
CTATTTATAAAAGGTATACTGTCTATGGGAATATTATTGAAAAAACTTTGAACTTCTTTTGGAGAAGCCACAACACTCCCTGTGATTTCTTGTTGCATTTTTTGAGCTTTCATTTTATCTTCAATTTGCTCGAAAAACTCTTCTTTAATTTCCTCGATAGATTTTCCATAAAATTCTTCAAGAGCTTCTGTTCCTCCAACTTGAGCTGAGAAATATTGAATCCTTTGGTTTAATTCAACTTTAACCATGTCTTCTGTAACCTCAATACTGTCAATTTCCGCTTGATGAATAAGCAGTTGTTGAATCATAAACTCATCCATCAAATAACAATCCATTTCTGCATCTAATTCCATTCCTTGTTGAAGAAGCTGCAATTTTTGTCCTTGAATTTCAGAATAAAGAATTGGGTTTTCTCCGACAATGGCAACTACTTTATCTATAATTTCTTGACTATGGTATAACTGACTGGTAATATTTAATAGAAATATTAGAATTATTTTTTTCATTGTCGAATCTTTTCTATTAAATTGTTTTTAATGCCGTCGTTGTACAAATCTTGTCTTAGTTTCTTTCTTAAACTCCTTGCTCTTTGGTTAAGAATTATACTTTTAATTTTATTCTCTTCAAAACTTAAAGGAGAAGTTCCATTTTTAATGATATAATCAAATACATTAATAAAATAAATATAATTATTAAACTCTAAAATAACTTTCTTTTTTTTCTTGATAAATTCAACTTTAGAATACTTTTCTATAATAGGAATTTGTTTCATCAAATCATCAAATAACACCCACTCTTCGGGATTGTAATAAAGAGACACTTCCTCATTTTGACCAATTTCCATTATTTTATCGATCATGTCTTCATTTTTTAAATGGTAATTTCTTTTAATTTCTTTAATGAATTTTGATTTTTTTGGAACCTGTAAATACATACACTTCACAGCATAATCATTTAATACAAAATCATCCAAATGGTTTTCGTAATATTTGCTTATTTGAGAATCACTTATTATTGTGTCTAGTCTTTTATAGATATAAAATTGTTCAAATTCATAAGAGATTAGAGACATTTTATATTTATTAATTTTCTTTTCAACTTTTAGAACTTCCATAGGAATCATCTCCTCTGATTTGTCCATAATCATTTGATTGACCAACCATTTATGAATATAATTATCTGCAAAAATTGCGCTATCCTTTTGGTCTAAGGTTATTGGAATTTCATTTATAATATCCGACTCGTTTAAATAAACATCCTTAAATCTAGCCAAGTTCTTCTCACTGGATTCACTTTTGCAAGAAACAGAAAGTAAGATTATCCAAAAAAAGATAAAACGCATTGGCAATGAGGAAGTCAAATACTAAGGTTTTTGTTTAATACTGTAAAGGGTCTCAAAGTTTATAGAAATTTTATGTTTCTCTTTAAGATTAGAGAGCCATTGGTTTTCTAAATAATTCTGATATGCGGAAACAATAATTCCTTCAGCTTCTTTAAGCTCCTTATTTCTTTGTGGTAATTTGTCTTCTAGATAAATCAGGCCCCATTTTTCTTGGTAGTTAAATGGACCATTAAAACCTTTTTCTAGATCGTCAAAAACTAGATTATACTTTTTAAAATCATCTATTATTTTATTTTCATATTTTAAGTTAAAAAGATTGTCTGTATTTAAAATAGACATAATAGAGTCGTTGCTGAGCGATTTTTTCAATTTCAATGATTTAACTTTATTAAGGGTTTTTTTAGATTCAGAAGTAAATAATGTTCCGCTAATTCTGTTGGGCCATTTCCAGGTATCTATGTTTGAATTGTAAAATTCTTTTAAACCAGCTGTGTCTTTTATTGCTTTTGTCCAAATGTTTTGATCGGAAATCTCAAAAAGTAAAATACCATCTCTATACTCTTTCATCAAAGCTTTAAAATCAGGATGTTTGGTTTCAAGTTGGGTTTTTTCAAAAGCAATTAAATTTTGATTTATAAAGTTTCCGAATTGTTGTTTTATTAGTTTCTCATCGGTTTTGTCTTTGTCAATAAGCCTTGATTTCGATAGATATTTAATAAAATCAAAGTTGGTGAAGGAAACATTTGAAAAAGATAAAATGGTATTATTTATATTTTTCAACTTCTTATTGGATTCAACATTTTCATAATTAAAGTTTTTATTATTAAAAATACCTACTAGATCTTTCATATTAAGCATGTTTTTTAATTGGTACTCTGTTTTTAGCTTATTAATAAAAGATGATTTTGTTTTTTGAGCTCTAGCGTCTTTTTGGATTTTATTTTTAAGATCATAACTCATAGATTTCAAGTCGCCTATAGGTTCATAGCTAAGTCTTTTAACAATATGCCAACCATTAGGAGTTTTAAATGGCTTTGAGTATTCACCATCTGATTTTAGTGAGAAAACTGCTTCCTCAAATTCAGGATAAAAATTCCCCCCTGAATTTATCCATCCTATTTCCCCTCCGTTTTTAGCTGATTTTCTATCTTCTGAGAATTGAATCGCTAGTTCTTCAAAAGTTTTTGTTTTTTCAACCAAGTCCTTGTATATAGAATTTATTTTTTCTTCCGAAAGATTGTTTTCTTTTTTTGAACTTGTGGTAATCATTATATGGCTAGTCTTTACTCTTCCCTTTGCTTTTCTTGTAGAATTAGGTTTAACGATGTGGTATCCATATTTGGTTCTTACAATTTCAGAAACTTTTCCAACAGGTGTGTTATAGGCTGCACATTCAAATGAATACAACATTTTAAATGCATTGAAATATCCTAGATTTCCTTTGGTTGATCTTGCATATGGGTCTTCTGATAATTCTTCAGCAGCTTCTTCAAAACCCATATTTCCCGAAATAATTTTATTTCTAATATCTGATATTTTATTGTATGCTTTTAATGTGTCTTGTGAAGATGGATTTGGTCCAAGTTTGGTCATTATATGACTGGCATTAACTTCATTAATTGTTCTGTAATATGCTTCATTTATTAAATCTTCATTTATTGAAGTATCTATAAGATAAGGTTTTTCTAATTGAATTCTATATCCGTTTAGTTCATCAATAAATTTTTTTGTGGTATCTAATCCTAACTCTTCAGCAGCTATTACCTTAAGTTTAAAGTTGATAAATAGCTGGATATATTCGTCTAAATCTTCTTTAGTAGCGATTTTTTCTTTTTTATTTTTCCAATAAATTTGTTCAAATTCTGTTTTGTTAACCGTTTGATCATCAATTTTTAAGATGGTATTATCCTGTCCAAAAAATGTTGCATAACAAATTATAAATCCAAGTGTTTTGATTAGTTTCATTTAGTAAAATATTTATTTATCTTAAATTATAGTTTGGTGACTCTCTAGTTATTGTAACATCGTGAGGATGACTTTCCACCATTCCAGAGCTAGTTATTTTAATAAATTTTGCATCCATTAAATTTTCTATATTTTTCGCACCACAATATCCCATTCCCGCTCTTAGTCCACCAATTAATTGGTGCATTACTTCCTTTAAAGAACCCTTAAATGGAACTCTAGCAGAAATACCTTCTGGAACTAACTTTTTAATATCATTTTCATCCTCTTGGAAATATCTGTCTTTTGATCCTTTTTGCATCGCTTCAATAGAACCCATTCCTCGATAAGTTTTGAATTTTCTTCCTTCATAAATTATCGTTTCACCTGGTGATTCTTGCGTTCCGGCAAACATAGAACCCATCATAACACTGGATGCTCCAGCTGTAATTGCCTTAGGAATATCTCCAGTAAATCTTATTCCACCGTCGGCAATTATGGGAACTGACGACCCTTCAAGTGCTTTTTTGACATTCATTATGGCTGAAAGTTGAGGAAAACCAACACCGGCTATAATTCTTGTTGTACAAATTGACCCTGGTCCAATTCCTACTTTGATTGCGTCTGCTCCTGCTCTAACAAGATCTAATCCTGCCTCACCAGTAGCAATGTTACCTACGACAACATCAAGGTTTGGATATTGTTTTTTAACCTCTTTTAATAAATCAATTACTCCTTTAGAATGTCCATGGGCGGTGTCGATAACTATTGCATCAACACTTGATTTTACCAAAGCTTCAATTCTTTCAAAAGCATCTTTGGATACCCCTACAGCAGCAGCAACTCTTAATCTACCAAACTCATCTTTACAGCTATTTGGATGTTGCTTTACTTTGATGATGTCTTTGAATGTGATTAAACCTACTAAAAAATCATTTTCATCAATAACCGGCAATTTTTCAATTTTATGATTTTGAAGAATATTTTCCGCTTTTACTAAATCAACATCTTCATTTGCAGTAACTAGATTTTCTGTAGTCATTACTTCTGCAATTTTTTTATTTAATTTTTTTTCGAATCTTAAATCTCTATTCGTTACAATACCTTTTAACTTTCTTTCTTTGCTTATTACCGGGATTCCTCCAATTTTGTTTTCAGCCATTAATCTTAAGGCATCTCCAACTAAAGCTTCTTCGTTAAGTGTAATAGGATCTAATATCATTCCACTTTCAGATCTTTTAACCTTTCTAACTTCATTGGCTTGTCTTTCAATAGACATGTTTTTATGAATAACTCCAATTCCACCTTGTTGAGCAATAGAAATGGCTAGCTCATGCTCAGTAACTGTGTCCATAGCAGCAGAAATAATGGGCGTATTTATGACTATATTTCTAGTGAATTTAGATCTCAAATTCACTTCATGAGGTAAATTTTCAGAGTAAGCAGGCACCAAAAGTACGTCGTCGTAAGTTAATCCTTCTCCAATAAATTTTTCTTTATTATCTAGCATAGAACAAATGAAAGTTTTGCAAATTTAGAAAAATACTTCTATGTGAAAAAAATCAGGGTTGTATTTAAGACATATTTAACATTTAAAAAAGAATCTTATTAATAATTGTAGACATTTTCACCATCAATTATTGTATAGATAACTTTAGTATTTAAAATATCGTTTTCCTGCTGGCTTAAAATTTCTGTGTTTAAAACCACCATATCTCCAGATTTCCCAATTTCCAAACTCCCTTTTTCAGATTCCTCAAAGTTTGCAAGTGCAGCCCATATAGTCATACCTTTAAGTGCATTAATTCTAGATAAAGCTTCGTTTTTTTGAAATCCACTTAATGGCTTTCCCAAATTGTTTTTTCTAAAAACAGCAGCATAAAATGTATAAATCGGATTGATTTTTTCAACTGGAAAGTCGGTTCCAAGAGCAATTAAAAAATTTTGTTCCAAAAGTGTTTGGTACTGATAGCATTCTTTTAATCTTTTTTCACCAAGTCTTAGTGCAGCCCATGAATAATCAGATGTAGCATGGGTAGGTTGAACTGAAGGTATTATATTGTATTGACTAAAATAGTTTATATCATCTGGATGAATGCATTGTACGTGTTCTACTCGCCATCTTAAATCATTGGATGATTCTAGAATTTTAGCATAGGATTTTAGGACTGTTCTATTGGTAGAGTCTCCAATTGCATGGGTACAGGCTTGAAAACCTAACTCTTTAATTTTTGCAAGTTTTTCTTCGTAAACTTTTTGATTTTGCAATAGCATCCCGTAAGTTTTTTTCTGGTCAGAATAAGGCTTTAAAAGACAAGCTCCTCTAGAACCTAAAGAACCGTCTGCAAAAAACTTGAAAGAACGAACATTTAATTTATTTGTCTTGTACGGCTCTGCTAGAGTATCTAAGTAGTATCTGAAATTATTCTCATTATCCGAAAGCATTGCAAAAACTTTTATTTTTAATTCTTTAGACCTTTGGAGTTTGTCGATAAGTTCTACATCTTCTTTGTTGAGCCCAGCAATATCTAATGTAGTTAGTCCTAGAGATAAACAATCTTCTTGAGACTTTAATAAAGCCTTTTTTTTAGAAGATTCATCTGGTGTAGGAATTTTTTCCAAAATCAAATTCATTGCATTGTCTACAAATAAACCAGTGATTTTTTCGTCAATTTTTTCAATGTACCCTCCTTCGATTGTTGTGTCTAATGCAACTTCAGCAGTTTTAATAGCCATTTCATTTGCCATAATAACGTGTCCATCTATTCTATGAAGAACAATATTTAAATCTTTAAAATGCTCATTCAACAACTTGTTGTTTGGCCAGTTTTTATCTTTCCACTGGTTTTGATCCCATCCGTATCCAATTAGCCAATTTTTGTTTTGTTTATCTATATTTTTTTGGAGAATATCGATTGTTTCTTGAAAAGAATTGGCACCTGAAACATCTACCATTCCTTGCTGAAGACCATAAGCTAAAAAGTGACAATGCGCATCTATAAATCCAGGATACGCAAATAAGCCTTTTAAATCTATGGTTTCAATGGAGGAATATTTATTTAGTATTTGATCATTTTTTCCAAGAGCTAAAATTTTCCCATTTTTTATTGCTATAGCCTCATAAATGTTATAGTTGTCATCCATTGAAAAAATAGTTCCGTTGTGGGAGATAAAATCTACCTCAATTTTTTCTTTACATGCTACTAAAAAAAATATTGTAAAAATTACAGCTATTCTACTTAGTTGGATGTTTTTTAAATTGATCATACATTAAATTTATTACAATTATTAGAAATAACAGCCCAGGAACTTTATATCTAACAAGTGCTCCAATAACTGGCGTAGAAACTCCAGTTAATATAAAAAGCATTATAATGAAAAATAAAGAATTCCATAAGACATTTTTAACATCTTGATTTATTTTAATTTTTAAAAAAAGTATTTTGAATAACAAATATAAAACCATTAAATACAATAACATGTTTTCTAACAATGGAAAAAGCTGCAATAAATTATTTATGTTATTTGGAAAAGGCCTAAAAAAACTATTGATTGCACCCATTGGAATTGCTTTTAATAATGAAGTTATACTTGGTTCAATTGGAATTATTTTAAAAGCACTACCAGTATCAAATAATTCACTCAACGTTATAAAGTCATTTTGCTTTTGAGAAAGAATTTTTAATGGATTATAAGAGTTATTCATTTTTCCCATTGCGAAGATTATTACAGCTATAATTGCACAAACTATAAATATTATTCTTAGAGGTTTAAATTTTGTTTTTTCAGAAATTATATAAGAAATTAAAGCTGGGAAAAAGCAAATAAAAATATAAAACTTAACCTTAAAAATAATTAATGCAGCTATTATAAATGAACTTATGTTTATCCATTTTGTTCTTCTTGTAACAATAAGAGAATTAAGTATTAGTCCAAAAGATAAAATTATTAATGGTTCTTTTAATATTCCAGAGCTCCAAAGAAAAATACTTGGAAACAATAACAATGACCAAAACAAAATCTTTGGATTTTTAAATTTGAATTTAACTATCAAACTTTTAAATATTAAAAATTCACCGACAAACGCCATTAGAATAAATGAGATGGAGTTAAAAAAATAATTTTTTAGTCCTATTATATTTAAAATTGCATTTATCTTAATTAATAGTCTAGACTCATTCATTAATGAGTTTTTATATGAAGTATCCCAATTATTCATTTCCATATAATAGTTAAATGAAAAATATTCTCTATTAAAATCTAAGCCAAGAATGATTTTAAAAAAATCTATTGGATTTTTAAAGAAAGAATGATAAAGTACTAAGCTGTCATCGTAATATTTAAATATATCTGCTGTATGTCTTTGGGTATAATACTTGGTATAGATATAATATAGTAT
>JADHMB010000001.1 GCA_016780365.1 Flavobacteriales bacterium | reverse complement strand
CTTGCTTTTAAACCAGAGACGGACGATATAAGAGAAGCTCCATCCTTGTCCATTATCAAACAATTAACTGATTCTGGAGCCGAAATTGTCTCCTATGATCCTGAAGCAATGGATAATGTTAAAGATTTAGTTGGAGATAAAATCCAATATTCTAAAAATAGTTTAGATGCTTTAAAAGATGTAGATGCATTATTAATTGCAACTGAATGGTCTGCTTTTCGAAATCCCGATTTTAATTTAATGCATTCTTTAATGAAAAGCCCAATAATATTTGATGGCAGAAATTTGTATGCCTTAGAGTCTATGGAAAAGAGAAATTTTTATTACCAAAGTGTAGGCAGAAAAGTAATTAATAATTTAAATAAATGAAAAGGGTATTAATTACTGGAGCAGCTGGGTTTTTAGGTTCTCATCTATGCGAAAGGTTTTTAAATGAAAACTTTTTTGTAATTGGCATGGATAATCTTATTACAGGCTCTTCAAAAAATATTGACTTATTTAAAACCCATAATAACTTTAAATTTATTGAACATGATGTATCAAAATATGTTCAAATTGATGGGGATTTAGATTTTATTCTTCATTTTGCATCTCCTGCAAGCCCTATAGATTATTTAAAAATACCTATCCAAACGTTGAAAGTAGGCTCTTTAGGAACTCACAATTTGTTAGGGTTAGCCAAAGCAAAAAAAGCTACTATTTTAGTTGCTTCTACAAGTGAGGTTTATGGCGATCCGCTTGTTCATCCACAAAATGAAAGCTACTTTGGAAATGTCAATCCTATTGGTCCTAGAGGAGTTTATGATGAGGCTAAAAGGTTCCAAGAAGCTATTACTATGGCCTATCATAGATTCCATAATTTAGATACTAAGATTGTAAGAATTTTCAACACTTATGGCCCTAGAATGAGATTGAATGATGGCAGAGTCCTGCCAGCATTTATAGGACAATCTTTAAGAAATGAGGATTTGACTATTTTTGGAGATGGTTCTCAAACTAGATCTTTTTGCTATGTAGATGATTTGATTGAAGGAATTTATAGGCTTTTACATAGTGATTATAATTATCCGATTAACATTGGAAATCCCAACGAAATCACCATTAAAGATTTTGCTAATGAAATTGTAAATTTAACTGGAAAAAATCAAAATATTATATTTAAAGAATTACCTGAAAATGACCCTTTAAAAAGAAAACCAGATATAGATCTGGCAAAGAAGATATTAAACTGGGAACCTAAAATCCAAAGAAATGAAGGTTTGAAATTAACTTATGATTACTTTTGTAGCCTATCAGTTGAGGAATTAAATAAGAAAGACCATCAAAATTTCGAATCTTATAACAACTATTAATGAATTATTTCGCACATCCTACAGCAGTAATTGATGAAAATGTAAAAATTGGCAATGAATCTAAGATTTGGCATTTTAGCCATATTATGAGTAATTCAGCAATTGGAATAGGTTGTAATATAGGTCAAAACGTAGTGGTTTCACCTTATGTAGAATTAGGAAATAATGTAAAAGTTCAAAATAATGTATCAATTTACACAGGTGTAGTGTGTGAGGATAATGTATTTTTAGGTCCATCTATGGTTTTTACAAATATTCTAAATCCTAGAAGTGCGATTGTTAGAAGAGATGCATATGTTAAAACTTTGGTAAAGAAAGGAGCTTCTATTGGTGCAAATGCTACAATTATTTGCGGTAATAGTATTGGTGAATATGCTCTTATAGGAGCAGGAACTGTTGTTACTAAGCCAGTTAAGCCCTATGCTTTAGTAGTTGGAAACCCTGGAAAACAAATTGGATGGGTCAGTGAGTATGGTCATAGATTAGAATTTGTTTCTGGAAAAGCCACATGCCCAGAGTCTTTAAAGTCTTATGAACTAAAAAATGATTCTGTAAAAGAGATTAAATAATGGATAAAATTAGGTTTGGAATAATTGGAGCTGGTCATATTGGTAAAAGACATGCAGAAATGGTATTAAGAAATACAAATTGTGAACTTACTGCTATTTGTGATGTTTTACCCAAAGAAAGTTTAGCATTAGAACCTTACGATGTTCCATATTACAATGATTATTTAAAAATGCTTAACTCACATCAAGAAATAGATGTTGTTTGTGTTTGTACACCAAATGGTTCACATTCTGATATTTCTATTTCTGTTTTGAAACACGATAAACACGTTGTAATAGAAAAACCAATTGGACTAACTGTTGCCAACTGTGAAAAAGTGATTTTTAATGCACTTCAAAGAAACAAACATGTCTTTGCTGTAATGCAAAACAGATATTCTCCCCCAAGCGAATGGATCAAAGAAATTATTGAAACTAAAAAATTAGGAGATATATTTATGGTTCAAGTAAACTGTTTTTGGAATAGAGACGATAGGTATTATAAAAAAGGAGGATGGAAAGGAACACAAGATTTGGATGGTGGTACACTTTTTACCCAATTTTCACATTTCATAGATATCATGTATTGGTTGTTTGGAGATATAGAAAATATTCAAGGTAAATTTGAAGACTTTACCCATCAAGAATCTACAGATTTTGAGGACTCAGGAATAGTTTCTTTTGATTTTAAAAATGGTGGTATGGGCTGTTTGAACTATTCTACAGCAGTTTGGAACTCCAACTTGGAAAGTAGTATGACAGTTATTGGAAGTAGAGGAAGTATTAAGATTGGTGGTCAGTATATGAATGAAATTGAATATTGCAATATAAAAGATTATAAAATGCCCGAGCTAGCACCTTCTAATCCCCCAAATGATTATGGTCCTTATAAAGGAAGTGCAGCAAACCATCATTATATTATTGAAAATGTTGTAGAGACATTAAGAGGACAAAATGTAGCTACCACCAATGTTTTAGAAGGATTAAAAGTAGTAGAAATTATAGAAAAAATTTATAAACTTAGAGATAATCAAAAATGAAAATTTACGATAAATTAATTGCTAAAGAAGAAAAAATTGCTGTTGTTGGGTTAGGATACGTAGGTCTTCCAATTGCATTAGAATTTGCCAAAATAACTAACGTTATAGGGTTTGATATTAACCCAGAAAGGGTTTCTATGATGAAAAATAAAATTGACCCTAGTAATGAGTTAGTTTCAACTGATTTTGACAATTGTTCAATAGAGTTTACTTATAAAATTGAAGATTTAAAAGAAGCCAAGTTTTTTATAGTCGCTGTACCAACACCAATTGATCAAAGTAAAGAACCCAATATTAAGCCATTACTTTCGGCAAGTGAAACTGTTGGAAAGGTTCTTAAAAAGGGAGATTATGTGGTATATGAATCTACAGTATACCCAGGATGCACGGAGGAAGATTGTATTCCAGTTTTGGAAAAATTGAGTGGTTTGAAGTTTGTAAAGGACTTTAAAGTAGGTTACTCACCAGAAAGAATTAATCCAGGAGATAAAGTTCATACTCTTTCTAGTATTGTAAAAGTCTCTTCTGGATGCGATGAAGAATCTTCAGAAGAAATTGCCAAAACCTATGAATTAGTTGTTTCTGCGGGTGTGCATAGAGCATCATCTATAAAAGTAGCAGAGGCCGCTAAAATTATTGAAAACACTCAAAGAGATGTGAATATTGCTTTGATCAATGAACTTTCTGTGATATTCAATAGGATGAATATAAATACTTACGAAGTATTAGAAGCTGCAGGAACTAAGTGGAATTTTTTGAATTTTAGACCAGGGCTTGTTGGAGGTCATTGTATAGGTGTTGATCCATATTATCTCACGCACAAAGCCAAGGAACTTGGCTACCATGCACAAATAATTAATTCTGGAAGAGCGGTTAACGACTCTATGGGGGCCTATGTTGGTAGAACAGTTGCTAAAAAAGTTATAGCTTCAGGAACTCCAATGCAAGAAGCTCGAGTTTTGGTTATGGGAGCTACTTTTAAGGAAGATGTTTCTGACATAAGAAATTCTAAAGTAGTTGATGTAATCAACGAATTAAAATCTTTTTCTTGCCATGTTGAAGTCGTTGATCCTCATGCGAATTCTGATGAACTAATAGAAGAATATGGTTTTGATTTAGTAGCTAAAACAAGTGGAATTTACCACTCTGTAATTGTTGCTGTTAATCATCAAGAATATACTCTTTTAGATGAAAATTACTTTGCATCTATTCTTTCTGAAAAAGGAGTTTTAGTAGATTTAAAAGGTATTTTTAGAAATAAAATTCAAAAACTAAATTATTGGACACTATAATGGATTATAAAAAAATCATACTTATAACTGGTGGTGCTGGCTTTATTGGCTCGCATGTGGTTAGAAAAATGATTAATCAATACCCTGAATACTTGATAGTTAATTTAGATAAATTAACTTATGCAGGTAACTTAAATAATCTAAAGGATATTGAAAATAAATCCAATTATAAATTTGAAAATATTGATATTAATAACGAAGACGCCATTCAAATTTTATTTGAAAAATATTTATTTGATGGGGTAATTCATTTAGCTGCTGAATCTCATGTAGATCGTTCTATTTCAAATCCTGGTGAATTTGTGACTACCAATGTTATTGGGACTTTAAATTTATTAAACGCTTGCAGAAAAAATTGGAAAAGTTTTGAAGACAAATGTTTTTATCATATTTCTACAGATGAGGTATATGGTTCTTTAGGAGAAACAGGATTTTTTTACGAGACTACTTCTTACGATCCAAGAAGCCCTTACTCTGCATCCAAAGCAAGCTCCGACCATCTTGTTAGAGCATATGGTCATACCTATGGTTTACCAATCAAAATTTCAAATTGCAGTAATAATTATGGTTCTCATCAGTTTCCAGAAAAACTAATTCCATTAATTATAAATAATATTCAAAATAAAAAGCCTCTTCCAATTTATGGAAAGGGAGAAAATGTAAGAGATTGGCTCTGGGTGGAAGACCATGCTAATGCTATCGATTTAATTTTTCAAAAAGGAAGAATTGGCGAAACTTATAATATTGGTGGTCATAACGAGTGGAAGAATATTGATTTAGTTAACCTATTATGTGACATAATGGATGATAGACTTTCTAATCCTAGGGGAGAATCTAGAAAGCTAATAACTTATGTCAAAGACAGAGCTGGACACGATTTAAGATATGCTATTGATGCTACAAAAATTCAAAATGAGTTAGGATTCACTCCTTCTGTAAGCTTTGAAGAAGGACTGGCAAATACTGTAGATTGGTATTTAAATAACAAAGAATGGTTAGATAATGTTACAAGTGGATCTTATCAAAACTATTACCATCAACATTATAATTAATGGGTTTATTTAGTCGTATTTTCCCTAAAAAAGAATTAACCATTGAGCCTATAGATCTAAGCTTTTTGAGAAACGATATTCATTCTCATTTAATTCCTGGTATCGACGATGGATCTCCAGATATGGAGACCACAATAATGTTGCTTAAAAAATTTATTGATTTAGGATATAAAAAAGTAATAACTACTCCTCATGTAATGAGTGATTATTATAAAAACACTCCAGAAATAATACTTTCTGGATTAGATAAAGTTAAAACAGAAATAAAAAAAAACAACTTAAGTATTGAAATCGAAGCTGCTGCAGAATACAATTTGGAACCAGAGTTTGAAGACTTATTAGAAAAAAACAATTTACTTACGTTTGGCCCTGAAAAGTATCTTCTTTTTGAATTATCTTTTTTTGATGAACCTCCTAGAGTAAACGATATTATTTGGAAAATGAGAGAAAAGGGAGTTTCTCCTGTTCTTGCTCATGTAGAACGTTATGCTTACTGGCATAAAGATTACGATAAAATAGAAGAAATGATAAACAGAGGTGTAAAGCTTCAATTAAATATTGGATCTATAACAGGAGCTTATGGGCCAGAAGTAAAAAAAGTTGCAGATAGACTAATAAAAGATAAAGTCATTAATTTTGTTGGCAGTGACTGCCATCACGAACAGCATCTAGAAATGATTAGTCATGCATCTAGACTACCTATTTTTCATTCTCTAGTTCAGCAAGAACAGATTTTAAATAAATCGTTATAATAAAGTAGCACTTGAAGTAGCAATAGATCTATCTACTTTTTTAAATAATCCTTGCAATACTTTTCCTGGTCCAACTTCAATTACTTCAATATTTTTATTTTCTAAAATATTTTTCATTGACTGGGTCCATTTTACTGGCGCAGTTAATTGAGCAATTAAGTTGGCTTTGATTTGTTCAGCATCTATTACAGCTTCGCCACTTACATTTTGGTAAATTGGACATATTGGATGACTAAATAAAGTATGATCAATTGCATTTTTCAATTCGTTTTTTGCAGATTCCATTAAAGGAGAATGGAACGCTCCTCCAACAGGTAATTTTATTGCTCTTCTTGCTCCAGCAGCTGTTAGTTTTTCAATTGCTATGTCAATGGCATTCATTTCACCAGAAATCACAAGCTGTCCAGGGCAATTGTAATTTGCTGGAACTACTGTCCCTTCAATAGTACTACAAATCTCTTCAACAATATTATCTTCAAGACCTAAAATTGCAGCCATTGTGGATGGCTTTTCTTCACAGGATTTTTGCATTGCCAATGCTCTTTTATGAACTAAAGTTAAACCATCTTCAAACGAAAGACATTTATTTGCCACTAAAGCTGAAATTTCACCCAGTGAATGTCCAGCTACCATATCTGGTTTAAAATTTTCACCTAAAGTGATAGCAAGAATTACTGAATGTAAGAAGATAGCAGGTTGGGTAACTTTTGTTTGTTTCAGCTCCTGATCTGTTCCATGGAACATAATATCTGAAATATTGAAACCTAAAATGTCATTGGATTTTAGAAATAAATTTTTTGCAGACTTTTTTGAGTCAAATAAATCTTTTCCCATTCCTGAAAATTGGGCTCCTTGACCAGGAAAAACATATGCTTTCATAATATTAATTAATCTCTATTTCCAAAAAGTCTTAGCAACATTAAAAATAGATTGATAAAATCCAAGTACAACGTTAGAGCTCCTAAAACCATCATTTTTTGAGCTGTTTCGGACCCTTGGTCAATTTGATTTCCAATATTTTTAATCTTTTGCACATCATAAGCAGTTAGACCTGTAAATACTAAAACTCCAATTATTGAAATAATGTAATCCATTAACGAACTTCCAATAAACATATTTACAATACTTGCTACAACAATTCCTACTACACCCATCATTAATAAACTCCCCATTTTTGTTAAATCTGTTTTGGTTGTATAACCAGTAAGGGCCATAATACCAAATGTCAATGCACTAATAAAAAATGTAGTTGCGATAGAGGAAGTTGAGTAAATAGCAAAAATGGTACTTAAGCTAATTCCAGTTAGTGTTGAATAAAGAATAAAGATTCCTAATAAAAATTTTACGCTGTATTTATTAAACCCAAATCCTATCATCATAACTAATCCTAATGGAGCAAGAGTTGAAATCCATCCAAAAGTTGTTAAGCCTCCCTCAAAGCTAATTATGTAGTGTTTCATTTCTTCACTTGCAAACCATACAGCAGAAATTCCTGAAATGATAAGGGCTGTAAACATCAAAGAAAAAACATTAGCCACAAAACTGCTCGTATTGGTTCTAGATTTTGATTTAGTATAATTTTTTATTTTAATTGGTTCCATATTATGAGTTAAACTTTATTAAAGTTGTTCTTTTAGTTTTAGCAAAAAGGATTTTATTTTCACCATTTTATCCAATATTAATTTCTGATTTTTTAGTTCTGAAATATCAGCTTTTAAAACATCTTTAGCTCCATTTAATGTATAACCCCTTTCCTTTACTAAGTGGTAAATTAAATGACAATTCTTAACGTCCTCCTTGGTAAATTGACGATTTCCTTTATTATTTTTTTTTGGTTTTAGTATTTCAAACTCCTTTTCCCAAAATCTAACTAAGGAAGTATTGACATTTAACATTTTTGCTAATTCACCTATACTATAATAGATCTTTGGAGATTTATCAATATCAAACTTTAGCAAATCCATTTTATAGAGATTGAGTTGGTCGAGATGAAATCTCTATCACTTTATCGTATTCTTCAGGACTTAAATCGTTGAAAAAGAAATTAACTGGATTTATTTGTCTTTTGTTTTTGAATACTTCATAATGAAGATGTGGTCCTGTAGATTGACCTGTATTTCCAACATAACCTATATGGTCTCCTCTTTTAACTTTCTGACCTTTTTTACACTTAAATTTACTACAATGTGCATATCTTGTTTTGTATCCATAGCCATGATTAATTAAAATGGTTTTTCCATAACCGCCTGTCCATCCAACTTTTTCAATTACACCGTCGCCAGTTGCATATATTTCAGTCCCAACTGGAGCTGTAAAATCCATTCCTTTATGCATTTTAAGAATTTTATATATTGGATGCATTCTCATACCAAATCCAGAAGCAATTCTAGTTAAATCTCTGTTGTTGATAGGTTGAATACTTGGTATTGCCTTAAGCATTTTTTGTTTTTCCTTGGTAATTTCAAAAACCTCATCAAAAGATTTGGATTGAGAAGAAAGTTTTTTCTCAATTAGTTCTAATTTTTGAACTATTTCAACCACTAGTTCTCCGTACTCTAAATTTTCATATTTTTTGAATTTGATTGGATTTCCACCAGTTCCAAGTTTTCTTTTGTGATCTGGGTAAGGATCGGCTTCAAAAATAGCTCTATAAATATTATCATCTTTATTTTGAATGTCATTAAGAACTTCAAGAATAAGGTTAAGATCTTTATTGAAAACTGATATTTCTTGTCTTAAACTTTGGTTTTCCTTTGCGGCTTCTTTTTGTATAAATGATTTGATGTTATAAAACGAAAATGAAAGTATTAGAACCGAAACAACTACAGACGCAATTAAATAATAAGAAAGTCTTTTAAACTTATCCCATAGGGTTAAGTTTATCTTTTCATAATTAAGAGTATTTGGATTGTATTTGTAATTCGTATTTTTCAATTTATACTAAATTTACGCGAATTTAATCATTTTTATTTTAAGTTAAATACATCTTCTTAACCCAGTTTTGTTGAGAACAAATCAAAAACTAATATCATGAATTCTATTTATATCATTTTTACATTTTTATTACTTAGTTCGTTTTCTGTAAAGCAATCCTATTCAAATTATAATACACACTTTACAAATTTTAATCAAAATGACACTTTACAAAAGAAGAAAGATACCATAAATTTAATTGCAGTTGGGGATATTATGATGGGTACTAATTTTCCAAATAAAAGCTATTTGCCTAATAACGATGGAGCTGATTTATTTAAGAACGTCGAAAGTTTTTTAAATAAAGGAGATGTTACTTTTGGTAATTTGGAGGGAGTTATTGGCAATGGGGGAATTCCTAAATCTTGTAATAATCCAAAATATTGTTATACTTTCCGAATGCCAGAACATTATATTTCTAATATTAAAAATGCAGGATTTGACTTGTTAAGTATCGCAAATAATCACGCCAATGATTTTGGATTGGAAGGCAGAAAGAAAACTGCATCAGTTTTAAAAACTGCTGAAATAAATTTCGCAGGTTCATTGGATAAGCCGTACACAGTTTTCACCAAAAAAAATATTAAGTATGGGTTTCTTTCAACTGCTCCAAATAGCGGTTGCTTTAATATGAAAAATTATTCTAAAGTAGTGGAGTATGTAAAGTATTTGGATTCACTATGTGACATTGTTATTGTTTCTTTTCATTCCGGAGCAGAAGGTTATAAAGCAATTCATACTCCAAGAGTTGATGAGATTTTCTTAGGCAATAACAGAGGGAGTGTTTATGAATTTGCTCATTTATGTATTGATGCAGGTGCTGATGTTCTTCTTGGCCATGGCCCTCATGTCACAAGAGCAGTTGAATTATATAAAAATAGATTTATTTCCTATAGTATGGGGAATTTCTGTACTTATGCCCGGTTCAATTTAAAAGGGCCTTGTGGTGTTGCTCCAATTTTTGATCTTAGTTTAAGTTCAAATGGTGAGTTTATTGCTGCAAAAGTAATTTCTATAAAGCAAATAGGAGAAGGAATTCCATTAGTTGATGCTTCCAAAGGAGCCTGGAAATATGTAGAAAGCCTATCCAAAGAAGATTTCCCAGAATCAGCTTTAGTTTTTAATGAAAAACAGAGTATTATATCAAAAGCACCCTAAAAAGATTTCTTGCAATTTTTTATGATAAGGAACGCACTAAAGTTCTATAATCATTAAAATAGTATATTTAAAATAAATAACTTTACTCTTAATTAACACCATACAATAATTTATGAATTCAAAAGATATAAGAGCTGCTTTTTTTTCGTTTTTTAAGGCTAAAAATCATAGTATTGAAAAATCTGCACCTATGGTGGTTAAGGATGACCCAACTCTTATGTTTACCAATGCAGGTATGAATCAATTCAAAGATATTTTTCTTGAGTTTGAGATTCCTAAAAATAAAAGAGTTGCCAATACCCAAAAATGTCTAAGAGTTTCAGGAAAACATAACGATTTGGAAGAGGTTGGTGTTGACACTTACCACCACACAATGTTTGAAATGTTGGGTAATTGGTCTTTTGGAGATTATTTCAAGAAAGAGGCAATTCAATGGTCTTGGGAACTTTTTATAGATGTTTATAAAATAGACAAAAGCAAGCTGTATGTCACTGTTTTTCAGGGAGATGAAGAAGATGGAACCAGCTTTGATAAAGAATCGTATGAATTTTGGGGAAATTTACTTTCTAGCGATAGAATATTAAAATTTGGGAAAAAAGATAATTTTTGGGAAATGGGTACTCAAGGTCCATGTGGTCCAAGTTCTGAAATTCATATTGATTTAAGAAATGATGAAGAAATTCTTCAAATACCAGGGAAAGACTTGGTAAATAAAGACCATCCTCAAGTTGTTGAATTATGGAATCTTGTTTTTATGGAGTACAATAGAAATTCTGATGGTTCATTAGCTCCTTTAAAAAATAAGCATGTTGATACTGGAATGGGATTGGAAAGACTGGCTATGGTTCTTCAGAATAAGAATAGCAACTATGATACAGATGTTTTTAAACCAATAATTGATTCTTTAGAGTCTATCGCTAATAAAAAATATCTATCTAGCAATTTAGATGACTCAGAAAATAAAGTAAACATTGCTTTTAGGGTAATTGTAGATCACTTAAGAGCAGTTTCTTTTTCAATTACAGATGGTCAGTTGCCATCCAATACTGGTGCTGGATATGTAATAAGGAGAATTTTAAGACGAGCAATTAGATACGGTTATCAGTTTTTGGATTTAAAGGAGCCATTTATTTATCAGTTAGTTCCCTCACTGGTAAATAATTTTGAAGGTGTATTTCAGGAGATAAGTCTTCAGAAAGATTTTATTAAAAAGATAATCCAAGAAGAAGAATTATCTTTTTTCAGGACCTTAAGTTCTGGAATCAAAAGGATGGAAGAAATTGTTAAGAGTCAAAAAAAACAACTAAAAAATACTGTAAGCGGTCAATTGGCTTTTGAATTGTACGATAGATATGGGTTTCCTTTAGATCTCACTCAACTCATTGCATCTGAAAACAAACTAAAAATAGATATTGTAGAATTTGATAAATGTCTCAATGAACAAAAAAACAGATCTAAAATTGATGCTGTTAAACAGTACGGAGACTGGATAGTTTTAAAGCAAGATGATGTACAAGAATTTGTTGGATATGACCATTCAGATGCAAAAATCATTATTACCAAATACCGTTCATTAGTGGTTAAAGGACAAACAAAATTTCAATTAATATTTAATTTAACTCCCTTTTATCCAGAGGGTGGGGGTCAAGTTGGAGATACTGGTTTTATTGAAGACAACCAAGGAAAGGTTCATGTTAAGGATACTAAAAAAGAAAATGGGGTTATAGTACATTATGTTGATGAGTTGCCAAAGAATTTGAATTCTTCTTTCCATGGGCAAGTAGATATAGAAAGAAGAAATAAAATCTCTAAAAATCATTCTGCAACTCATTTGTTGCACCACGCTCTTAGAGAAGTTTTAGGTACTCATGTTGAACAAAAAGGATCTCTTGTCAACGAAAATTATTTAAGATTTGATTTTTCTCATTTTTCAAAGTTAAATCCTCAAGATATAGAACTAATAGAACAAAAAGTTAACAAGCAAATTAGAGAAGCTAATTCTTTGATTGAAGAACGAAATATCCCGATGGAAATGGCCAAACAAAAGGGAGCTATTATGTTATTTGGGGAAAAGTATGGGGATTCAGTAAGAGTGATTCAATTTGGGAAATCTATAGAGCTATGTGGAGGAATACATGTTTCAAACAGTGCAAACATTGGAAATTTTAAAATCTCCTCAGAAAGCTCTATTTCCTCTGGAATAAGAAGAATTGAGGCTCTTTGTGATGAAAAAGCGGATGAAGTAATTAGTAATAAATTAAACGAGTATGAAGCAATTTCAAAGTTGTTAAAATATCCTCAAGAATTGTTGTCTGCTGTAGAGCTGCTTCAATCAAACAATCAATCTTTACAAAAAAAGTTAGATTCCTTTAATTTAGTTAGATTAAAAGAAGTTAAAAAACAATTGTTGTCCAATAGAAAAGAATTAGATTCCTTTTCTATCATTGAAGATCTATCAGATTTATCTGCTGATGAAATGAAACAAATCATTTTTGAAATAAAAGCAGAAATGAAAAATTTAGTCGTTCTTTTATTAAGCAATCAAAACAATAAACCATTTATTTCATTAATGATTTCAGATGATTTAGTCAAGTCCAAAAATTGGAATGCTGGCTTAATTATCAGAGAGCTTGCAAAAGAAATTAAGGGGGGAGGCGGTGGACAACCTTTCTTTGCTACTGCAGGAGGGTCGGATGTGAATGGCCTCAAGAGTGTAACTCTAAAAGCTAGAGAAATATTTAAATAACTGCAGGAACATATTTTTTAATATCCTCTAATTCAATTCCTTTATCAGAAAGAATTATTAATCTTTCTAATACATTTCTAAGTTCTCTTATGTTTCCTGTCCATTTCATTTTTTTAAGTTCATCAATTGCCTTATTAGAAATTTCTTTTTGTTTAATACCATGTTCTTTACAAATTTTCTCAATGAAATAATTACAAAGTATTGGAATATCTTCTATTCTTTCTTTAAGAGATGGCACTTTAATTGGGATAACATTTAGACGATGAAATAAATCTTCTCTAAAATTCCCATTCTCTATTTCTTTTTTAAGATTTTTATTTGTTGCAGCTATTATTCTAGGATTCACAGATATTGATTTATTTCCTCCAACTCTAGTTATTTTGTTTTCTTGGAGAGCTCTTAGAACTTTTGATTGGGCTGAAAGACTCATGTCGCCAATCTCATCTAGAAATAATGTTCCATTACTAGCCTGTTCAAATTTTCCTATTTTTTGTTTGTGGGCAGATGTGAAAGAACCTTTTTCATGGCCAAATAATTCACTTTCAATTAGTTCAGATGGTATTGCCGCACAATTTATTTCCACAAATAAATTTTTATTTCTACTACTTTTTTCATGGATCTGATTGGCAACTAATTCTTTTCCTGTTCCATTGGATCCAGTGATTAAGACTCTTGCATTTGAATTTGCGACTTTAGTTATTAATTCTAGTATAGATTTTATTTCTGGGCTTTGGCCAATTATTTCAGATTTAGATTTTATTTTTCTTTTTAAAATAGTATTTTCTTTTTTTAGATGATTGTTATTTAATGCGTTTCTAACACATGTGAGAACTCGATTTAAATCTAATGGTTTTTCAATATAATCAAAAGCTCCAATTTTTAGTGTATGAACAGCTGTTTCAATATCTCCATGGCCGCTAATCATAATAACAGGGGACAAAATATTGTTTTCTACAATTTTTTTAAGTGTTTCTATTCCATCAATTTTGGGCATTTTAATATCACAAAAGATTAAATCAAAGTTTTTTTCCTCTGCCATTTTATAGCCTTCAATACCATCTTGAGCAGTTACAACTAGGTATTTTTCAAACTCTAATATTTCTTTTAAAGTTGCCCTAATTGAACGCTCATCATCTATGATTAGAATTTTCTTCAATTTTTTAACCATTTAAAAAGATCTGAATAACTCGCTTTCTTTCCATAAGATAAAATTCCTTTTCTATAGATTCTTCCTGACAACCAAGTAGTACCAATAAAAGTAATAGTCAATAAAAATAAACTAAGTATAATTTCCCATATTTCAACACTGCTATCTCCAATCCCCATAGCAATTCTTACTATCATTATAATTGGTGATGTAAATGGTATTTCACTTAGCCAAAAAGCCAAAGACGAAGAAGGATCATCAATAACTTTACTAGCCATTAGAATTGCAAATACCATGGGGATAGTTAGTGGTAAAAGAAACTGTTGTGTATCTGCTTCCTCGTCTACTGCTGCACCGATAGCTGCCATTAATCCACTGTATAATAAATATCCTCCCAAAAAGAACAATATGAAAAATACAATTAAATAGGACCATTGAACTTCGTTGATTATAAATTGAATGGCTTCGTTATTTGGATCAATTTTGAAACTATTATTTACTAACTCATCTGAATTCATCTGAAGTGATGGGTCGAACTTATCTATTATTAGAAGAGGAAAGATGGATATAGACATAATCATGGTAACTATTGCCCAAATAATAAATTGAGTAATTCCAACTAGCCCAACACCAATAATTTTAGCCATCATTAGTTCAAAAGAAGAAACCGAAGATATTATTACTTCAACTATTCTATTTGTTTTTTCTTCAATTACTCCTCTCATTACTTGAACAGAGTAAAGAAAAATAAATCCATAAATAAAAAGTGCGAGAGCTATTCCTACAAACGCTTTTCTTTGAATATTTCTATTCTCTTTATTTTCAATATCAACAACATCCAAATTAATTTTAGTTTTAATAGATTTATAGGTGGAAATATCAATGTTATTGAAATTCACACGATATAGTTCTATTGCTTCATTTATAATACTTGAAAGATGTTTTTGAACTCCGGTGGAAGGTATTTCCTTATACAAACACTTAGCCGTCATAGAGTTTGTTTTAATTAAATTAACCGGCAAATACACCAATAAATCTAGTTGGTCGTCTTTTTTAAAAATTTCTTGAACTTCGTTATAGTCTTTTCCATTTGGAGCCCATTGTAGGTGGTATTTATCAGAATTTCTTAGAATACTATCGAATAAATGGGATTCGTCTACTACCAGAATTTCATATTTTTCTTTGTTTTCTTGAGACAAATAGCTAGTTAGTAAAACAAATCCAAAAATCAGCAAGGGACCTAAAAAACTCATTAAAATGAATGTTTTCTTTTTTACCCTAGTGAGATATTCTCTAGAAATTATTAATCCAATTTTACTCATCTGTTGTTGCTTTTATAAAAACATCATTGATGCTTGGGGTTTTTTTATTGATTTCTAAGATTTCAACGTGGTCAACTATTCCTTTAATAAATTTATTAATAGTAAAATCATTTAATAATTTGATTTCTGCTTTTTTAATATTTTCATTTAAAACAATATGATTCATAAGTTCCCATCCACCCCATACAGCGTTGGTAAAATTCATTTGGTTACCACTGTATAAAATAGTCCATAATTTTTCTTCGTAATTTTTTTTGATTTCATTAATACTTCCTTGTAATATTTTTTTGGAGTGATTGATAATGGCAACCTCCTCACAAATTTCCTCCACAGAATTCATGTCATGGGTAGACAAAATAATACTTGTATTATTTTTCTTAAGTTCAAGTATTTCATTTTTTATTAAAAGACTATTAACCGGATCTAATCCACTTAATGGTTCATCTAAAATCAAGACTTTAGGTTCATGTAATACAGTAGTAATAAATTGAATTTTTTGTGCCATTCCTTTGGAAAGATCTTCTACTTTTTTGTTCCACCAAGTTTCTGCACCAAGTTTCTCAAACCAATAACTTAATTTATGCTTTGCGTCTTTTTTTGAAAGTCCTTTTAGTTGAGCAAGATATAGAACTTGTTCACCAACTTTCATTTTTTTATACAAGCCTCTTTCTTCAGGAAGATAACCAATGGAATGAATATGTTTTCTTGATAAAAGTTCACCGGCAAACTTTATTACTCCTTGATCTGGTTCAAGTATTTGATTGATAATTCTTATTAAAGTAGTCTTTCCTGCACCATTCGGACCAAGTAGTCCAAAAATTTTGGATTCACCAATTGAGAGGTTGATATTATCTAATGCTTTGTGGTTTGAATAGGATTTGTGAAGTCCCTCAATTTCAATTATGTTTTTTGAAGACATTTATATAGAAAATCAAGCAAAACGATTTTTCATTCGGTCAAAAAAGTTTTTGGTTTGATTTAGTTTAGGCTTGAAGTTATCACTTTCATTTAATTTAAGCAATAATTCTTTTTCTTCTTTAGAAATTTTTTGAGGTGTAAATACTTGAATATTTACTATCATGTCTCCTCTTCCGTAACCATTCACATCTGGAATACCTTTAGATCTTAATCTTAAATTTTTCCCGCTTTGTGTCCCCGAGGGAATTTTAATTTTAGCTTTTCCACTAACCATTGGAATTTCAATAGTTTTTCCAATTACCGCGTCTGAAAATGAAATTCCAAGTTGGTATAGTAAATCACTTCCGTTTCTTACTAAGTGTTCGTGTTCTATTTCTTCAATTGCAATAATTAAATCCCCTGCTACTCCTCCACCAGGGGCCTCATTTCCTTTTCCCTGCATACTTAATTGCATTCCTTCCTCTACACCAGCAGGAATTTCTATTTCAATTATGGTTTCTTTTTTCTCTAAACCTGTTGCATCTACACCAGCTGGTCTTTTTGAAATAATTTGTCCAGATCCTTTGCAATTGGGACAGGTAGATGCTGTTTGCATTGCACCTAGAATGGTGTTGGTAACTCGTGTAACTTGTCCAGTTCCATTACAAGTTGGACAGGTTGAAAACTCAACACCACTTGCGGCAACTAACTTATTTACCTTTATTTTCTTTTGAACACCATTTACTATATCTTCTAAAGAAAGCCTTAATTTGACTCTAAGATTTGAACCTTTTCGAACTCTTCTTCCACCACCACCTCGACCAAATCCACCACCACCTCCAAAGGAAGATCCAAAAATATCACCAAAATGATCAAATATATCATCCATAGACATTCCACCACCACCTCCACCAAATCCTTGACCTCCTTCAAATGCAGCATGGCCAAACTGATCATATTGCTGTCTTTTTTGAGGATTACTTAAGATTTCATATGCTTCAGCGGCCTCTTTAAAGTTTTGTTCAGCTGCACTATTTCCTGGATTTTTATCTGGATGGTATTTAATGGCTAACTTTCTGTAAGCTTTTTTTATTTCACTTTCAGAAGCATTTTTAGAAAGGTTTAGTGTTTCGTAATAATCTTTTTTACTCATTTTAAAGCTATTTATTCTCCTACTACTACTTTGGCAAATCTTATTACTTTTTCATTTAAGGTATATCCCTTTTCGATAACGTCCATAACTTTACCTTTCATTTTGTTTTTCGTGGCAGGTATTTTAGTAATAGCTTCATGTATGTCTGGATCAAAGCTTTTTCCTATTGAATCCATTGGCGTTAAGCCTTGGTTAGTTAAGGTTTTAAATATTTTGTTGTGTATCAACTCAAAGCCTTCTTTTATAGTAGATATTTCTTCGACATTTTCATTATTAGCTATTGCTCTTTCAAAATCGTCTAGAATTGGAATAATTTCTTTCAATACATTTTCACTTGCATTGGTAATAATATCTATTTTCTCTCTTGCAGTTCTTTTTCTGTAATTCTCAAACTCTGAATACAACCTAACGTATTTGTCTTTGAAATCAATATTAATTTCTTTTACAACGCTTTCTTCAGAAGCCTCATTAGCTGAATCTACTTTGGTTTCTTTTTCTGATTCCTCTTTTAAATTTTTCTTTTTCTTTGACTTCATTTCAGATAAATATTTTTGCATTTATTATGCAAATTACGAACCAAATTTAAAATACGACAAAGTGTCATATTTTACAATGAGTTGATAGTGATTAATTTTTATTAAAGTGATTTTACCAACTTATCTATTTGTTGGTGTAGTGCAATTCCTCTTAGGTTTTTAGATATTATTTTACCATCGGCATCGATTAAAAAATTGTAAGGAATTCCTCTAACGCCATATTTAGTGGCACTTTCACTTGCCCAGCCTCTAAGATCGCTAACATGTTCCTTCCAGATTAAATTATCTTTTAAAATTGCATTTTCCCAAGCAGACTTGTTCTTATCTAAAGAAACACTATAAATTTTAAAGCCTTTTGCATCTTTAAATTTGCTTTTTGAATATTTATTATAGGCGGCAACCACATTAGGGTTTTCCCTTCTACATGGTCCACACCAAGAAGCCCAAAAATCAATTAAAACAATATTGCCTTTTAAGGAGGATAGTTTAATATTATCTCCATTTGGGTTTTTTAAATCTAAATCTGGTGCAATATTTCCAATATTTACACCTGAGATTTCTTGATTTGAGGTCTGAGCTTCAAAGCTACTAGTGCAAATTATAATGCTTAGAATAATAAAATTTAAGGTTTTCATTCTTATTTTAAATTAAATATTAATCAATTCTCTTTATTTGCGCTCCTAGATTAAGTAACCTTTCTTCAATGTTTTCATAACCCCTATCGATTTGTTCAATATTAAGGACTGTACTTTTACCTTCAGCGGATAAAGCTGCTATTAAAAGTGAAACTCCAGCTCTTATGTCGGGAGAAGTCATTTTAATTCCTCTCAAAGATGCTTTTCTGTCTAGTCCAATTACTGTAGCTCTGTGTGGGTCACATAATATTATCTGAGCACCCATATCGATTAATTTATCTACAAAAAACAATCTGCTTTCAAACATTTTTTGATGAACCAAAACACTGCCTCTTGCCTGAGTGGCTGTCACTAGAATTATACTTAATAAATCCGGTGTAAACCCTGGCCATGGAGCATCTGATATTGTCATAATAGAACCATCAATAAAAGATTCTATTTCGTAATTTTCTTGTGATGGAATAAATATATCATCACCTTTCCTCTCCAATTTAATACCTAATTTTCTAAATACATTGGGGATCATTCCAAGTTTCTCGTAAGCAACATTTTTAATCAGTATTTCAGATTGAGTCATGGCTGCCAATCCAATAAAACTCCCAATTTCTATCATGTCTGGAAGAATCGTGTGAGAACATCCGTCAAGCTTCTCAACACCATTAATTATAATTTTATTGGAACCAAGTCCTGTAATCTTAGCCCCCATACTGTTGAGCATTTCACAAAGCTGTTGAATATATGGTTCACAAGCAGCATTGTAAATAGTTGTCTCTCCTTTTGCCAAAACAGCAGCCATAATAATATTTGCTGTTCCTGTAACTGAAGCTTCGTCCAGTAGCATATAAGTGCCTTGAAGGCCATTAGGTGAGTGCGCTTTGTAAAAATTGGTATCTTTATCGTAGTCAAATTCTGCACCTAGGTTTTGAAACCCAATAAAATGAGTATCTAATCTTCTTCTACCAATTTTATCTCCTCCAGGTTTTGGAATATATCCTTTGCCAAACCTGGCTAAAAGTGGCCCAACAACCATAATAGATCCTCTAAGGCTTGCCCCTTTCTTTTTAAAAACATCAGAAGTCATTATATCTACATCTACCTCATCTGCTTTGAAACTGTAAGAGCCTTTTTTTAGCTTTTTTATTTTAACGCCTAAAGTCGATAATAAATCAATGAGTTTGTTAACATCAATTATATCAGGAATATTATTAATAATTACTTCTTTTTCGGTTAATAAAACTGCATTGATAACCTGAAGAGCTTCGTTTTTAGCTCCTTGAGGAGTTATTTCTCCTTTAAGTTTCTTGCCCCCAATTATTTCAAAAGCTCCCATTGTACTTTCTTCTGTTTTTATTTTTTGGATAGTTCTTACTATTGTTTGTTTTCTTTTTCTTGAATGCTTTTACAATGTCATTAGTATCTCTAAGTTTGTCAGAAGTGATAGTTAACTTACCTCCTGAAAGATCTTCTAACTGTTTAATGATTAAGCCGTCGCTTACCGAATCTCTATTCCATTGAAGATAGGATGTCTTAAGTAGATTGGCAATATGTTTTACCAATTTTTCTTTGTCTTCTCCTTCTTTAAGTTCAGTAGCTGCTTTCACCATATCTTCCATTATTTTTCCATAATGCTTAAATTTTATTGCATTACTTGGATATGGGACTTCTTCAGGTTTTGATTGGTAAAGTTCTTTCTCGGGCTTTTTATATGGAGATTCTACATCAAGTTCAAAATTTGCTATTATATGAAGATGAGCCCATAGTTTCTGAGCGTGCTCCTCACTATTATTATTGTTTTTTGTATTTGGATTAATTAAATCCATGACTTTAACAATAACATTTACACATTTTTGTCTCTCTACTTTGTCCTGAATTTTTATGGCATGTTCCACCATTTTATGAACATTCCTTCCATATTCAGGGATTGCTAATTTTTCCATTTCTGTGTTGTATCCCAACTCTAGTGTTGACCTCATAATAAAATTGTGTGAAATTCTGTTTCAAATGTAGCAATTTAACGTAACAATACAATCAATTTTAAATCAATTGAAGTTTGGCAAATTTTAATAACAATTGTTTTTGACCTGCGCTAGGGAAGAAAACAGTAGCCTTTGTATTTGGAAAATCACCGTTTAGTTCGACTACTTTTCCTTTCCCAAATCGTTCGTGAACTACTTGATCTCCAATTTTTATTTTTAAAATATCCTGTTCTTTATTATAATTAGCACTATTGTTTGTATTACTTACTTTTTTAAGATGGGCCAATGGTTTGCTAAATTTATTTTTTAATGGCTGTGATGAAGATTTTGAAAAACTCTTTTTAAAAGGTTCAGAAGATCTTTTTCTTGAGAAGGTATGTTCTATATATTTTGGGTCAAGTTCTTCCAAAAATCTACTTGGCTCGCATTGTATTAAATTCCCCCATCTAAATCTGCTTACAGCATAAGATAAAGTAAGGTTTGTTTTTGCTCTAGTAACTGCAACATAAAACAATCTTCTTTCTTCTTCAAGATCAGATTTAGAGTTTTTTGCCAACATGGATGGGAATAAATCTTCTTCCATTCCAACCACATGTATATTAGAAAATTCTAATCCTTTTGCAGCATGGATTGTCATTAAAGAAACTTTATTAATACCATCTTCTTCTCCTTTATCTGCATCAGTTAGTAATGCAACATCAATTAAAAAATCTCCTAGTGCGACAAGAGAATCTTCCTCAGAATTTTTTGAAAATTCTTGAATTCCATTTAATAGTTCTTGAACATTTTCAAATCGGACAATTCCCTCCGGAGTTCTGTCACTACTTAAATCTCTAATTAACCCTGTGTTTTTTGCTATTTCTAATGCTAGTTCATAGGCATCAGATTTATTTAATCTTGAGTTGTAATTCAAGATCATAGAGGTGAATTGATCTAGTTTACTTCTTGTCCCACTATTAACTTCAAATCCAAATAGATTTGGATCTTTCAAAACAGCCCAAAGAGAAACATCTTTTTGGTTGGCACATATTATAGCTTTATTTATGGTTGTAAGACCAATTCCTCTTTTAGGATAATTAATAATTCTTTTAAGAGCTTCTTCATCATTCAAATTAGCCGATAATCTGTAGTAGGCTAATAAGTCTTTAATTTCTTTTCTTTGATAAAAAGACAACCCGCCATAAATTTTATATGGTATGTTTAATTTTCTTAAAGCTTCTTCAAAAGATCTCGATTGGGCATTGGTTCTGTAAAGAATAGCAAAATTTTTATAAGAAATACTTTGTGAAACTGAATTGTCAAAGATACTGTTAGCTACCACTTTTCCTTCTTCATTGTCCGAAAAGCTTTTTACTATTTTTATCTTACTTCCAGTATTATTTTCTGTCCATACATTTTTTTTAATCTGATCTTTATTGATTCTTATTATGCTATTTGCAGCCTCTACAATGTTTTGAGTGGATCTATAATTCTGTTCCAATTTAAACAATTGATAGTCTGGGTAATCTTTTCTAAAATTTAATATATTTTTAATATTTGCCCCTCTGAAGGAATAGATTGACTGAGCATCATCTCCCACAACACAAATATTTTCAAAACGAGCTGCTAGCGATTTTATTATTAAATACTGAGCGTGGTTGGTATCTTGATATTCATCTACAAGAATGTATTTGAACTTATCTTGGTATTTATAGAGTATTTCTGGGTTTTGTTTTAGTAAAACATTTGTTTTGAATAATAAGTCGTCAAAATCCATAGCAGAAGCTCTAAAACACCTTTGACTGTAAGTCATATATATATCGCCAATTTGTGGTCTTCCAGTAGATCGATCAGTTGATTTTATCTCACTGTCGTTAATATAGTTTTCTGGACCAATTAAGCTGTTTTTTGCAGCAGAAATTCTGTTGTATATGATGCCAGGTTTGTAAAGTTTGTCATCTAATTTTTTTTCTTTTACAATCGTTTTAATTAAGCTTTTGGCATCTTGTGTATCATAAATTGTAAAATTGGAAGGAAATCCAATTTTTTCATGTTCAACTCTTAGAATTCTAGCAAAAACAGAATGAAAAGTGCCCATCCAAATATTTCTAGAGTTTTCAGAACCAACCATTGTTGAGATTCGCTCTTTCATTTCTTGGGCAGCTTTGTTTGTAAAAGTTAGAGAAAGAATATTAAATGGGTCAATTCCATTTTCTATTAAATATGCAATTCTGTGGGTCAAGACCTTTGTTTTACCAGATCCAGCACCAGCAATTACCATTATTGGTCCATTAATTACTTTTGTTGCTTCAATTTGAGATTTATTTAGTCCTTGAAGTATGTTCATTTTTATAATTCCAGTTACGCTTTGAAAATTAATAAATATTTGTTTTGTAAAACAACAATAATTTTAGTTATATCTACACATTAAGTAAATAATAAATAATCCTCAGTAAATAAACATTTTAAAAATAATCGTTGATGTATTGGATTTTTAAGATATTCTCATACCTTTGCAAGCCGAAAAATCAATAAATAAAATAAAATGCCAACGATACAGCAGTTAGTAAGAAAGGGTAGACAAACTAAAATAAAAGTTAGTAAATCTATTGCATTAAATTCTTGTCCACAGAGGAGAGGAGTGTGTGTTAGAGTATACACAACTACTCCAAAAAAGCCAAACTCTGCAATGAGAAAAGTTGCTAGAGTTAGACTTACCAATGGAAAAGAAGTAAATGCCTATATCGGCGGTGAAGGACATAATTTACAAGAACACAGTATAGTTTTAGTAAGAGGCGGGAGAGTAAAAGATTTACCAGGTGTTAGATACCATATAGTTAGAGGAGCGTTGGATACAGCAGGTGTAGAAGGAAGATCACAAAGAAGATCTAAGTATGGTACCAAAAAAGTTAAAAAGAAATAACTTATTAGATGAGAAGAAGAACAGCAAAAAAGCACATTATTTTACCAGATCCTAAGTTTAAAGACACTGAGGTTACAAAATTTGTGAATAGTCTTATGGTAGACGGAAAGAAAAATATTGCATTCAATATTTTTTATGATTCTATAGCTATAATTTCTGAAAAAACATCAGAAGATGGTTTAGAGATATGGAAAAAAGCAGTTGCAAATATTACTCCAGCAGTCGAAGTTAAAAGTAGAAGAGTAGGTGGAGCAACATTCCAAATTCCAACACCTGTAAGAGATAGCAGAAAAAGATCTTTAGCTATAAAATGGTTAATCGGTTTTTCACAGAAAAGAAACGAAAAGACCATGAGCGAAAAATTAGCAGGAGAAATTATGGCAGCATCCAAAGAAGAAGGAGCTGCATTTAAGAAAAAAGAAGACGTTCACAGAATGGCAGAAGCCAATAAAGCATTTTCACACTTCAGGTTTTAATAGACATGGCAAGAGATTTAAAATACACAAGAAACATTGGGATTGCAGCACATATAGATGCTGGAAAGACTACTACTACTGAAAGAATTCTATATTATGGTGGGGTAAGCCATAAAATTGGAGAAGTACACGATGGTGCTGCTACAATGGATTGGATGGAGCAAGAACAAGAAAGAGGTATTACTATTACTTCTGCTGCAACTACTCTTAATTGGAATTATAGAGAGCAAGAATACCATGTAAATATAATCGATACACCAGGACACGTTGATTTCACGGTTGAAGTAAATAGATCTTTGAGAGTTTTAGATGGTTTGGTATTTTTATTTAGTGCCGTTGATGGGGTTGAGCCTCAATCCGAGACTAATTGGAGATTGGCAAATAATTACAATGTTCCTAGAATTGGATTCGTTAATAAAATGGATCGTCAAGGTGCTGATTTTCTTAATGTTTGTAAGCAAGTAAAAGAAATTTTAGGAAGTCATGCTTTGCCATTGCAAATTAATATTGGTTCTGAAGACGATTTTAAAGGTGTAGTTGATTTGATAAATTTCAAGGGGATTGTTTGGAATGAAGATGATATGGGTATGACATTCAAAGAAATTGAAATACCAGCAGATATTATTGATGAAGCTAGAGCTCTAAGAGGAGAATTATTGGAAGCAGTTGCAGAATTTGACGATAATTTATTAGAAAAATATTTCGAGGATGAGAATTCTTTGACAGAAAGAGAAATTTTGGATGCTCTAAGAGAAGCTACTATTGCTGGTAAAGTTGTTCCTATGATGTGTGGTTCTGCTTTTAAAAACAAAGGTGTACAAACAATGTTAGATATGGTAATGGAAATTCTTCCATCACCTTTAGATATAAAAGCTATTTCTGGAACGGATCCATATACCGGGGAAGAAATTTCTAGGCAACCATCCGTAAATGAACCTTTTAGCTCACTGGCTTTTAAAATTGCTACGGATCCATTTGTTGGTAGATTATGTTTTACTAGAGCTTACTCTGGTAAATTAAATTCTGGTTCTTATGTATACAATACTAGGACTTCTAAAAAAGAAAGAATTTCTAGAATTTTTCAAATGCATGCTAACAAACAAAATCAGATTCCATCATTAGATGCTGGAGATATTGGTGCATTGGTTGGATTTAAAGATATCAAGACTGGTGATACTCTTTGTGATGAAAAAAAGCACATAATTTTAGAATCAATGGACTTTCCAGAACCAGTAATTGGTTTGGCAATTGAGCCTAAGACTCAAGCAGACGTTGATAAACTTGGTTTAGCGCTTTCAAAATTAGTTGAAGAAGACCCAACTTTTAGAGTAAAAACAGACGAAGACTCTGGCCAGACTATTATTTCTGGAATGGGTGAATTACATCTAGATATAATTTTAGATCGTCTAAGAAGAGAATTTAAAGTTGAGTGTAATCAAGGTGCTCCTCAGGTTGCTTATAAAGAAGCAATTAGTTCATCTGCTGAACATAGAGAAGTTTATAAAAAGCAATCAGGTGGTAGAGGTAAATTTGCTGATATTGTATTTACTATTGAACCTGGAGACGCTGAAAAGCCTGGTTTAATTTTTACCAATAAAATTAAAGGTGGTAATATACCTAAAGAATATATTCCATCTGTAGAGAAAGGATTTAAAGATGCCATGAATAATGGTGTTTTAGCTGGATATCCAATTGACAATATGCAAATAACTTTAACAGACGGTTCTTTTCATGCAGTTGACTCGGATGCTCTTTCTTTTGAACTTTGTGCTAAGATGGCTTACAGAGCTTCTCTTCCAAAGTGTAATCCGGTCATTTTAGAGCCAATGATGAAAATTGAGGTGGTAACTCCAGAAGCTAATATGGGGGATGTTGTCGGAGATTTAAATAGAAGAAGAGGTCTAATTGAAGGAATGGACGATAGAGCAGGTTCTAAAGTGGTTAAAGCAAAGGTTCCTCTTTCTGAAATGTTTGGATATGTAACCCAATTAAGAACAATTACATCTGGTAGAGCAACCTCAAGTATGGAATTTTCTCATTATTCAGATGCTCCTAAGAGTATTTCTGAGGATGTAATTGCTAAATCTAAAGGTGAAGTAACAGCTTAACAAAAATCATTATGAGTCAAAAAATAAGAATAAAATTAAAATCATACGATCACAACTTAGTAGATAAATCTGCTGAGAAAATTGTTAAGACAGTTAAGACAACTGGTGCAATTGTTAGTGGACCAATTCCACTTCCAACTCATAAAAGAATTTACACAGTTTTGAGATCACCTCACGTAAATAAAAAATCGAGAGAGCAATTTCAGCTTTGTGCTTATAAAAGATTAATGGATATCTACAGTTCTTCTTCAAAAACTATAGATGCACTAATGAAATTAGAACTTCCTAGTGGAGTTGATGTAGAAATTAAAGTATAAATATAAATATCAAGATGGCTGGTATCATAGGAAAAAAAATAGGGATGACTAGCGTTTACAGTGCCGAGGGTAAAAACTTACCATGCACAATAATTGAAGCAGGACCATGTGTCGTGACTCAAATAAAAACGCAAGAAAAGGATGGATATAAATCTGTTCAATTAGGTTTTGAAGATAAAAAGGAGAAAAATACTCCTAAGGCTATGCTTGGTCACTTTAGCAAAGCGAAAACCACTCCCAAAAGAAAAATAGTTGAGTTTAAAGGTTTAAACGAAGTAAATCTTGGAGATTCTGTTACTGTCGATCAATTTCAGGAAGGCGAATTTGTAGATGTTGTTGGAACCTCTAAAGGAAAAGGTTTTCAAGGAGTTGTAAAAAGGCACAATTTTGGTGGAGTTGGACAAGCAACCCATGGACAGCACAACAGGATGAGAGCTCCTGGTTCTATTGGTGCTGCTTCCTATCCTGCGAGAGTTTTTAAGGGTATGAAAATGGGTGGACGAATGGGCGGAGATAGAGTAAAATCTATCAACCTTGAAGTTCTAAAGATAGTTCCAGAGAAGAATTTATTAATTGTAAAAGGATCAGTTCCAGGTTCTAAAGGATCTTATTTAATAGTTGAGAAATAATGGAGATTAAAGTTTTAAATAAAGAAGGTAAAGCAACTGCTAAAAAAGTTTCATTAACAAAAGAAATTTTTGCTATTGAGCCTAATGATCATGCTATATATTTGGATGTAAAGCAGTATCTGGCAAACCAAAGGCAAGGTACTCATCAATCTAGAGAAAGAGGAGATATTGCAGGAAGTACAAGAAAAATTAAAAAGCAAAAAGGTACTGGAACTGCTAGAGCAGGATCTATTAAAAACCCTTTATTTAGAGGAGGTGGTCGTGTTTTCGGTCCAAGACCAAAATCATATAGCTTCAAATTAAATAAAAAATTAAAAGTTCTTGCTAGAAAATCTGCACTTACTTACAAGGCTAAAGAAGATAGCATACTTGTTTTAGACGATTTATCTTTTAAAACACCCAAAACAAAAGATTTTATTTCTGTTCTTAAAAACTTAAAAATAGATGGCGATAAATCTCTTTTCGTTACAAGTGAGAAAGATCAAAATACTTTCTTGTCTTCCAGAAATTTAAAAAATGCTAAAGTTATAACTGCTGATAAACTTAATACTTACGATATTCTTTATTCGCACAAGCTGATTATTTCAGAAAATGCTTTTGATCAAATTGAAAAACTATTTAAGGTATAATTATGGAAAATATTATTATTAAACCCATATTAACAGAAAAAATGGCTGATTTAGGTGAGAAACTTAATCGCTATGGTTTCGAAGTTAAAACAGACGCTAATAAAATTCAGATTAAAAAAGCTGTAGAGAGCGCTTACAGTGTAAGTGTAAAAGCGGTTAATACTATGAAGCAGGGTGGTGGTAAAAGGAAAATGAAGTATACAAACCAAGGTGTTTCTTTCCAGAGAACAAGACTGTTTAAAAAAGCTATTGTTACTCTTCACGAAGGAGATACTATTGATTTATATGAAAATATTTAAAGATTAGAAAAGAACTAAAATGAGCTTGAAAAAATTTAAACCGACTTCACCAGGACAAAGACACAAAGTTGTCAGTGATTACAGTGAAGTAACAGCTAGTAAGCCAGAAAAGGCTTTAACTAAAGGTTCTAGCAAAAGTGGTGGTAGAAATAACTCTGGTAAAATGACCATGAGATATATTGGTGGTGGCCACAAAAGAAAGTACAGAATTATCGATTTCAAAAGAAATAAATACGATATTCCTGCAAAAGTTCATTCTATAGAATACGATCCTAACCGTTCTGCAAGAATTGCATTACTATTTTATGCGGATGGTGAGAAAAGATATATTTTAGCTCCAGATGGCTTAAAGGTTGGTCAAACTGTTTTATCAGGTTCAAAAGCATCGCCAGAATTGGGTAATGCTATGTTTCTCAAAGATATTCCATTAGGTACTATTATTCATAATATTGAAATGACACCGGGTAAAGGTGGGGCTATTGCTAGAAGCGCAGGTTCTTTTGCTCAGTTAAATGCTAGAGATGGAAAATATGCAATTATTAAGTTGCCTTCTGGAGAAATAAGGATGGTTTTAATTACTTGCATTGCTACAATTGGTTCAGTATCAAATTCCGAAAACAGTCTTCAAGTTTCTGGTAAAGCCGGAAGAAAAAGATGGTTAGGAAGACGACCTAGGGTTAGAGGTGTAGTAATGAATCCTGTTGATCATCCAATGGGTGGTGGAGAAGGAAAATCATCTGGAGGTCATCCAAGATCAAGAAAAGGTCTTCCAGCGAAAGGATACAAAACAAGAAGTAAAACTAAATCTTCTAATAGATTTATCATTGATAGAAAAAAGAAATAAATAATGTCTAGATCATTAAAAAAACCGCCATTTGTTCATTATAAATTAATGAAAAGAGTTGAAGAAGCTAAAGAGTCTTCTAAGAAAACTGTTATCAAAACATGGTCGAGAGCTTCAACAATTACTCCAGATTTTGTTAATCTAACTATTGCAGTTTACAATGGAATGAAATTTATTCCAGTATTTGTAACAGAAAATATGGTTGGTCACAAATTAGGAGAATTTGCTCCAACAAGAAACTTTAGAGGTCACGGAGGGAAGAGAAAATAATTAAAGTTTTAAAAACTTAGATATGGGTGCAAGAAAAAGAAATAGTTCAGAAAAAATAAAAGAGTTGAGAAAAACACAAGCTTTAGCAAAGCTAAACAGTTGTCCTACATCTCCTAGAAAAATGAGATTAGTTGCTGATTTAGTTCGTGGTGAAGATGTCTATAAGGCTTTAAATATTCTAAAATTTAGCCCAAAGCATGCTTCTAGAAATTTAGAAAAGCTTCTTTTGTCGGCAATTAATAACTGGGAGCAAAAGAACGATGGTGAAGATGCAACATCTGCAAATTTGGTAGTTAAAAGTATCAATGTAGATAGTACTAGGATGTTAAAAAGAATTCAAGCTGCTCCTCAGGGAAGAGCGCATAGGATTAGAAAAAGATCTAATCATGTTACATTAATAATTGATAAAGCTTAAATATAAAGCATGGGACAAAAAACAAACCCTATAGGTAATAGATTAGGTTTCATAAAAGGTTGGGATTCCAACTGGTATGGAGGAAAAGATTATTCTGCTAAGTTGGTAGAAGATGAGAAAATTAGAAAGTACTTGAATGTAAGACTGCAGAAAGCCAGTATTTCTAAAATTATCATTGAGCGAACTTTAAAGTTAATTACAATAACTATTAATACTGCAAGGCCAGGAGTAATTATTGGAAAAGCAGGATCTGAAGTTGATAAGCTTAAGGAAGAATTAAAAAAATTAACCTCTAAAGAGGTTCAGATCAATATTTTCGAAATTAAGAGACCTGAATTAGATGCAAAATTAGTAGCAGACAGTATAGCTAGACAAATAGAAGCAAGAATTTCTTTTAGAAGAGCTATAAAAATGTCTATTGCCTCTACTATGAGAATGGGAGCTGAAGGTATTAAAGTGAAAATTTCTGGAAGATTAAATGGTGCAGAAATGGCAAGAAGTGAGATGTATAAAGACGGTAGAATTCCTCTTCATACACTTCGAGCAGATGTAGACTATGCACTTTCTGAAGCATTAACAACTTATGGGTTAATTGGTATAAAGGTTTGGATTTGTAAGGGTGAAGTTTACGGTAAAAGAGATTTATCTCCCAACTTTGGAATGAGTAGTAGAAAATCAAACAACGATAAAAGAAAAAGATAATTAGAATATTATGTTACAACCTAAGAAGACGAAACATAGAAAGCAACAAAAGGGTAAAATCAAGGGCAATGCTCAAAGAGGACACCAAATTGCTTTTGGATCATTTGGGATAAAATCTTTAGACGAAGGTTTTCTTACATCTAGACAAATTGAAGCTGCTCGTATTGCTGTAACAAGGCACATGAAAAGAGAAGGTCAGGTTTGGATAAGAATTTTTCCAGACAAACCTATTACCAATAAACCTGCTGAGGTTAGAATGGGTAAAGGAAAAGGTGCTTTAGATCATTGGGTAGCTGTTATAAGACCTGGTAGAGTTTTATTTGAAACTGATGGAGTATCTTATGAAGTTGCAAAAGAAGCTTTAAGACTAGCTTCTCAAAAGCTCCCGTTAAAAACAAAGTTTGTTGTAAGAAACGATTACGAAATTTAAAAGTATTTAAGGTGAAAAGTAAAGAATTTAACATAAAATTAAATGGTTTGTCCATCGAGGAGCTTAATGAAATGCTTACCAATACACAAGGGGAGCTAAATAAGCTAAAGATGAATCATAAAACAGCAGAATTAGAAAATCCTCTTGAAATAAGAAGTGTAAGAAGAAATGTATCTAGAATTCATACAGAAATTAAAAAAAGAGAATTACAACAAAGTACCAACTAATTGATATGAGAAATTTAAGAAAAGAAAGAGTAGGTTTAGTAACAAGTTCAAAAATGGACAAGTCTATTGTTGTTATGGTTGAACGAAGAGAAAAGCATCCTAAGTATGGCAAGTTTGTTAAAAAAAGTTCCTCATTTGTAGCTCATGATGAAAAAAATGAGTGTAACGAGGGTGATACTGTCAAAATAATGGAAACCAGACCATTAAGTAAGAGAAAGAATTGGAGATTAATAGAAATACTTGAAAAAGCTAAATAATTAAAAATGGTACAACAAGAAAGTAGATTATTGGTTGCTGATAACAGTGGAGCTAAAGAGGTTCTAGTAATAAGAGTGCTTGGCGGTACCAAAAGAAGATATGCTTCAATTGGAGACCAAGTAGTAATTACCGTTAAGGACGCTACACCTGCAGGAAATGTCAAAAAAGGTCAAGTTTCTAGAGCAGTAGTTGTTAGAACAAAAAAAGAAGTTAGAAGAAGCGATGGGTCTTACATAAGATTTGACAACAATGCGGTTGTTTTGTTGAGTGATACTGGTGAAATGAGAGGAACAAGGATTTTTGGCCCAGTTGCAAGAGAATTAAGAGAAAAACAATTTATGAAAATAGTGTCTTTGGCACCAGAAGTATTGTAATAAAATAGTAATGCAAAAGAAATTTAAAATAAAAAAAGGGGATACAGTTAAGGTAATTGCTGGTGCTGCCCTTGGACAGCAGGGAGTTATCCTTGATGTAGATTACGTAAAACAAAGAGTTTTTATTGAAGGACTTACTGTAGTAAATAAGAAACATGTAAAGCCTCAAACAGATAAAGCCAATCCAGATGGAGGAATTCTTGAAAAGGATAGAAGTATTCATATCTCCAACGTAATGTTTGTTCACAATGGAGAAACTACAAAGATTGGTAGAAAAATGGATGAAAATAATAAACTCGTTAGGTTTGCAAGAAAAACAGGGGAGGAAATAGTATGAGTTACACACCAAGACTAAAGGAAAAATACACGAACGAAATAGTTCCTGTGATGAAAGAGAAGTTTCAATATAAGTCTTTAATGGAAGTTCCTAAAGTAGAAAAGATTGTAATAAGCCAAGGAGTTGGTGAAGCTGTTTCAGATAGAAAATTAATTGAAAATGCGGTTAATGATCTTACTGAAATTGCTGGTCAAAAGGCGCTTATTGTTAATTCTAAAAAAGATGTTTCTAATTTTAAGTTAAGAAAAGGAATGCCTATTGGTACTAAAGTTACTCTTAGAAAAGATAAGATGTATGAGTTTTTAGATAGACTTATATCTGTTGCTTTACCTAGAACAAGAGATTTCAGAGGAGTAAAATCCAATGGAGATGGTAGAGGAAATTTTACTATTGGAGTAAAAGAAAGTATTATTTTCCCAGAAATAGATATTGACAAGGTTAAAAAAATATTAGGAATGGATATCACCATTGTTACTTCTGCAAATACTACTGAAGAGGGTAAAGCATTGTTGGTAGAGTTTGGATTTCCATTTGAAAAAAAATAAAGAATAAAGATTATGGCTAAAGAATCAATGAAAGCTAAAGAGCGAAAAAGAGAAAAACTTGCCGCTCAGTACAGTGAAAGAAGAAAAGTTTTAAGAAAAGCTCAAAGCGAAGGCGATTGGGAAGCAATGTTCAAACTTCAAAAACTTCCAAAGAATTCAATGGGTGTTAGAAAACACAACAGGTGTCAATTAACAGGAAGACCAAGAGGTTATATGCGACAGTTTGGAATTTCTAGAGTTACTTTTAGAGAAATGGCAGTAGCTGGTAAAATACCAGGCATAACAAAAGCAAGCTGGTAAATAACAATTAAAAAAAAGAGAATGGTAACAGATGCTATATCAGATTATTTAACAAGATTAAGAAATGCCATAAGTGCTAAGCATAAAGTGGTTGAAATTCCTGGATCTAATGTTAAGAAAGCAATTACTCAGATCCTAATGGATCAGGGATATATCTTAAATTTTAAAGAAATTAAAGATGAAAAGCAGGGAATTATTAAAATTGCTTTGAAATATAATAACAAAACTAAAGATCCTGCTATTAGGAATTTAACTAGAATTAGTAAGCCAGGTTTAAGAAAGTATACCGGAGTTGATTCTATGCCAAGAGTTCTGAATGGATTAGGTATTGCAATAATATCTACTTCTAAGGGATTAATAACAGATAAAGAAGCGAGAAAACATAATGTAGGGGGAGAAATCCTTTGCTACGTTGACTAAATTTTAAGAAATGTCAAGAATAGGAAACGCGCCAATTACAGTACCAGAGGGAGTTGAAGTAAATATTTCTGCTGAAAATCAGGTTCATGTAAAAGGGAAATTAGGAGAACTTACGCAAGTGGTTAATCCTTTGATTAAAATTGCATTGGAAAATAATACAATTACTCTTTCAAGACCAAATGATGAAAAAGAGACAAGATCACTTCACGGTTTATACCGATCATTATTATTTAATATGATTTTTGGAGTATCAGAAGGTTATGTGGTTGAGCAAGAATTAGTAGGTGTTGGATACAGAGCCAAAGCACAAGGACAAAATTTAGAATTATCATTGGGTTATTCACATCCAATTATTTTTCAACTTCCCCAAGAAGTTAAGTTGACTGCAACTACTGAAAAAGGAAAAAATCCACTCATTAAATTGGAATCATTTGATAAACAATTAATAGGTCAAGTAGCAGCCAAAATAAGATCTTTCAGAAAACCAGAACCTTATAAAGGAAAAGGCGTATTATTCAAAGGAGAAGTAATTAGAAGAAAAGCAGGTAAAACGGCAGCAAAATAATTTAATTAAGAAATGAGTAATTTAAAATCAAATAGAAGAGCGAGGATTAAAAAAAGAATCCGTAAGAATATTTCTGGAACATCTACAAGACCTAGATTAAGTGTTTTTAGAAGTAATAAGCAAATATATGCTCAAGTTATTGATGATGTAAAGGGAGTTACTATAACTTCAGCTTCATCACATGTCAAGGACAGTGCTCTAAAGGTTAACAAAACCGACCAAGCAAAACTAATTGGAAAAGAGATTGCTGAAAATGCTTCAAAAGCAGGTATTAAGGAAGTGGTTTTTGACAGAAACGGTTATTTATACCATGGAAGAGTAAAAGCTTTGGCTGAGTCTGCTAGAGAAAACGGATTAAAATTTTAAAAAAGAAGTATGATTGAATCAGAAAAATCAGTAAGAGCAACAGACGTTGAATTAAAAGATAGATTAGTGGCTATCAATAGAGTTACTAAAGTTACTAAAGGTGGTAGACACTTCAGTTTTTCAGCTATTGTAGTTGTTGGTGACGAACAAAGTATAGTTGGTCATGGGCTAGGTAAGGCCAACGAAGTAACGGAAGCAATTTCAAAAGCTGTTGAGGAGGCGAAAAAGAATTTACGAAGAGTTGCTGTGATTAACGATACATTACCACATACAATTAAAGCAAAATATTCTGGAGCTCAGGTGTTTTTAAAGCCTGCTTCTGCTGGTACTGGAGTTATTGCTGGTGGTGCTATGCGTGCTGTTTTGGAAAGTGCTGGTATTAAAAATGTATTAGCCAAGTCTCAAGGATCTTCAAATCCCCATAATGTTGTTAAGGCCACAATTAAAGCTTTATTATCATTAAGAGATGCTAATAGTGTTGCACATCAAAGAGGTGTGAGTTTGGAAAAAGTTTTTAACGGATAAGGAAGTTCAAAATGGCAAAGATTAAAGTAACACAAGTAAAAAGCGCAATTAATAGACCTCAAAGACAGAAGTTAACTCTTCAGGCCTTGGGTTTGGGTAAGTTAAATAGAACTGTTGAGCATGAAGCCACTCCACAAATTTTAGGTATGGTAAAGAAAGTTGAACATATGGTTAAAATTGTTAAATAATTTAAATAACTAAGTAATTATGAAATTACATACTTTAAAACCTGCAGAGGGATCAACAAAAGCCAAGAAAAGAGTTGGTAGAGGTCAAGGTTCAGGACATGGCGGAACTTCAACAAGAGGACACAAGGGAGCCAAGTCAAGATCTGGTTATAAATCTAAAATTGGATTCGAAGGTGGACAGATGCCATTACAAAGAAGAGTTCCTAAGTATGGCTTTAAGAACATTAACCGTGTTGAATACAAGGGTATAAACCTAGATACTCTTCAAGTTATTGTTGAAAAACATAAGTTAAAGACTGTCACACCCGAAAAAATTGTTGAAAATGGTCTTGCTAATAAAAAAGATTTAATTAAAATCCTCGGAAGAGGAGAGCTGAAAACTAAAGTAAATATCACTGCTCATGGTTTTTCAGCAAAAGCAAAATCTACCATTGAAGATTTAGGTGGTAAAGCTGAATTAATAGAACAAAAGAAAGAAAAAGTTGAATGAAAAATCTAATTAAAACTTTAAAGGAAATCTGGGCTGTTGACGAACTGAAGAAGCGTATATTATATACTCTTGGTTTAGTTTTGGTTTACAGAATAGGTTCTTTTATTGTCCTCCCTGGAATTGATGCTGATAGATTAGCATCTTCTGCTTCTGGAGATAATAGTATTCTAAATTTAATTAACATGTTTGCTGGTGGTGCATTTTCAAGAGCATCTATAATGGCTCTTGGGATAATGCCTTACATTTCTGCTTCTATTGTCATGCAGTTATTGGGTATGGCTGTTCCTACTTTTCAACGTCTTCAAAGAGAAGGAGAGAGTGGAAGAAAGAAGATTAACCAATATACAAGACTTTTAACAATTGCAATATGTCTATTCCAGGCCCCAAGTTATATGGGTGCTTATGTACCTGCCGAAGCAAGATTGAACGATTCTTTCTTGTGGTGGTTTCAAGTAACAGCAATTCTTACTGCAGGAACGATGTTTGTTACATGGCTTGGAGAAAGAATTACTGACAGAGGAATTGGTAATGGTATTTCTTTGATAATTACTATTGGAATTATTGCAGGGTTACCTGGTGCATTCTTTCAAGAATTAGGTGCGAAAATTTACGATGGTGGTCTTGTAATTTTACTCGTTGAATTAGTGGTTCTTCTAATGGTAATTCTAATCACGATATTATTAGTACAAGGGACAAGAAGAATACCAGTACATACTGCTAAAAGAGTAATCGGAAGGGGATCTAAACAAGCCTTGGCAGGAGGACAAAGAAGTTATATTCCACTTAAAATTAATCAAGCCGGTGTTATGCCAATTATTTTTGCTCAAGCATTAATGTTTTTACCTTCCTTAATTTTTCAAAATAGCTCTTTTGGAGCCACATTCTCAAATATTCAAGGGTTTTGGTACAATGCTGTTTTTTTCCTTATGATTGTGGTTTTCACTTATTTTTATACAGCTATTATGATGAACCCAAACCAAATGGCTGACGAACTAAAACGAAACGGTTCTTTTATACCAGGAGTAAAACCTGGAAAGAAAACAGCTGATTTTATAGAGGGGCTTATTTCTAGACTTGTTTTCCCAGGATCAATTTTCCTTGGAATAATAGCTATACTTCCCGCTTTTGCAATGAATTTTGGTGTTCAACAAGGTTTTTCATACTTTTTTGGAGGAACATCTTTACTTATTATGGTTGGAGTTGTACTAGATACGCTTCAACAAATTGAAAGCCACCTATTAAATAGACATTATGATGGTCTTATTAAAGGTGGTAGAATTAAGGGTAGATCTACATCGTCAGCAGTGACAATGAGTCAATCCCTTTAATAAATCTTTTCCATGATTTTTTATAAAACTGGAGAAGAAATTGAACGAATTAAAAAAAGTTCTTTGCTTGTTGGTAAAACTTTAGCAGAAGTTGCTAAAATAATTAAACCAGGTGTTACAACGCTTGATTTGGACAAAGTTGCGGAAGAGTTTATTAGAGATAATAAAGCAATTCCCGGATTCCTTGGATATGGAGGTTTTCCTAATACACTTTGTACATCTGTTAATAGCGCTGTAGTCCATGGTATTCCTAATGACAAACCCTTGGTGGATGGAGACATAGTATCTGTTGATTGTGGTGTTCTTATGGATGAGTTTTATGGAGACTCAGCATACACATTTGAAGTAGGTGAAGTTTCTGATGAGATTAAAAAACTCCTTCGGATAACTAAGGAATCTTTAGACTTGGCAGTTGAACAGACTAGGTCAGGAAATAGAATTGGTGATATTGGTTTTGCAGTTCAAAACCATGCTGAATCAAACGGTTATGGTGTTGTTAGAGAACTCGTTGGCCATGGATTAGGAAGATCATTGCACGAAAAACCCGAAGTTCCAAATTATGGAAAAAAAGGCAGAGGACATAAAATGAAACCTGGACTAGTTTTAGCTATTGAGCCTATGATAAATTTAGGCAAAAAAGAAATAACTCAGCTTGACGATGGTTGGACTATCCTTACCAAGGATAATCTTCCTTCTGCACATTTTGAGCACGACGTAGCTATTTCAAGGGAGGGTTTCCCTGAAGTTTTATCATCATTTGAAGAAATAGAAAAAGTATTAAATAATAAAGTCAAAAAATAGTATGGCTAAACAGACATCAATAGAGCAAGATGGCACTATAACAGAAGCATTGTCAAATGCAATGTTTAGAGTTGAACTTGAGAATGGACATATAATAACTGCCCATATCTCAGGTAAAATGAGAATGCACTATATTAGAATTTTACCAGGAGACAAAGTGAAAGTTGAAATGTCTCCCTATGATTTGACCAAAGGAAGAATTACGTTTAGATACAAATAATTAAAAAATGAAAGTAAGAGCATCTATAAAAAAGAGATCTGCGGATTGCAAAATTGTAAGACGTAAAGGAAGATTGTATGTAATCAATAAAAAGAACCCTAAGTTCAAACAAAGACAAGGATAATATATTATGGCAAGAATAGCAGGTATAGATTTACCAAAAAACAAAAGAGGTGTTATAGGTTTAACCTATATATATGGCATTGGAAGGAGTACTGCAGAAAATATTCTAGCAGAAGCTGGAATTGACGAAAGTGTCAAAGTACAAGACTGGAATGATGACCAATTAGGAAAAATTAGAAAGTTAATTTCTGAAACTTATAAAGTTGAGGGTGCTCTAAGATCTGAAGTTCAACTTAACATCAAGAGATTGATGGACATTGGATCTCAGAGAGGAATTAGACACAGAAATGGGTTGCCTCTTAGAGGACAAAGAACAAAAAACAATTCTAGAACTAGAAAAGGAAAAAGAAAAACTGTTGCTAATAAGAAAAAAGCGACTAAATAATATTTAAGACATAATTCTATGGCTAAGCAATCAAAAAAGAAAAAAAACGTACAGATTAATCCTGTTGGAGAAGCACATATTCAAGCTTCTTTTAATAACATAATAATTTCATTATGTAATGAAAAAGGACAAGTTATTTCTTGGTCCTCTGCAGGGAAAATGGGATTTAGAGGTTCAAAGAAAAACACACCATATGCAGCTCAAATTGCCGCTGAAGAATGCAGTAAAGAAGCATTTGAGTTTGGATTAAGAAAAGTAAAAGTTTATGTTAAAGGTCCTGGAGCAGGTAGAGAATCTGCTATTAGAAGTATCCATAATAATGGAATTGAAGTAACTGAAATTGTTGATGTAACTCCAATACCTCATAATGGATGTAGACCACCAAAAAGAAGAAGAGTATAATAAATAAACCATAAAAGTTTGTTACATCGAAGGATACTGACCTTAATTCATGATAAACTTTTAAAAAATTAAAAAAAATGGCAAGATACAACGGTCCTAAATCAAAAATTGCTAGAAAGTTCAGAGAGCCAATATTTGGCCCTGATAAAGCTCTAGAAAAAAAGAATTACCCTCCTGGGATGCATGGTCCCAATAAAAGAAGAGGTAAGAAATCAGAATATGCTATTCAGCTTGCTGAAAAACAGAAAGCTAAATATACTTATGGTATATTGGAGAAGCAATTTTCAAATATGTTTAAAAAAGCTTCTGCAAAATCTGGAATATCTGGTGTAATACTGCTCCAATTATGTGAGCAGAGATTAGATAATGTTGTCTTTAGACTTGGTATTTCTCCAACTCGTAGAGGAGCTAGACAATTGGTTTCCCATAGACACATAACGGTAAATGGAAGTATAGTAAATATCCCATCTTATTCTTTAAAAGTTGGTGATGTGGTTGGTGTTAGAGAAAAATCAAAATCAATGATTATTATTTCCTCTTCCCTTAGCTCCGAAAATGCGGTACATGAGTGGCTGTTGTGGGATAACAACTCTCTAACAGGAGAAGTGAAGGCTATACCAACAAGAGAACAGATATCAGAAAATATTAAAGAACAATTAATTGTAGAACTTTACTCTAAATAATTAGAGTACTTAAAAATAAATAATATGGCAATTTTAGATTTCCAAAAACCAGAAAAAGTAATAATGTTAGAATCTTCTGACTTTCGTGGACAGTTTGAGTTTAGACCACTCGAACCAGGATACGGAATAACAGTTGGTAATGCACTTAGAAGAATTTTATTAAATTCTATTGAAGGTTTTGCAATATCTTCTATAAAAATAGAGGGTGTCGAACACGAGTTTTCTACAATTAAAGGAATTGTTGAAGATGTAACTGAAATAGTATTAAATCTTAAACAAGTAAGATTTAAAAGACAAATTGAAGATTCAGATTTTGAAGAAGTAAACGTTTCTATTTCTGGACAAGACACTTTTACTGCTGGAGACATTGGTAAATTCACGTCATCTTTTCAAGTACTAAATACGGACCATGTCATTTGTCATATGGAAAAATCTGTAAAGCTCAATATTCAATTAACTATTGTTAAAGGAAGAGGTTATGTTCCAGCAGAAGAAAATAAAACTGAGAATCCAGCAATAGGTACTATTTTTACCGATTCTATATTTACGCCAATTAGAAACGTAAAATATACCATCGAAAATTATAGAGTTGAGCAAAAGACGGATTATGAAAAATTAATTTTTGACATAGATTCAGACGGTTCTATTCACCCTAAAGAAGCACTTAAAGAAGCGGCTAGAATTCTAATACATCACTTTATGCTTTTCTCTGATGAAAAAATAACATTAGATGAGGATGAAAAGTCTGAAACTGAAGAGTTTGACGAAACATCTCTTCACATGAGACAACTTCTTAAAACAAGATTAGTTGATATGGATTTATCTGTAAGAGCTTTGAATTGCTTGAAAGCTGCTGATGTTGAAACTTTAGGTGAGCTGGTTGCATACAACAAAAATGATTTGTTGAAATTCAGAAACTTCGGAAAAAAATCTCTAACAGAACTAGACGATTTAATAGAGTCTAAAGGCTTGTCTTTTGGCATGGATGTTTCACGATATAAATTAGATAGAGATTAATAGTATTTCTAGGTTTTAAATAAGAAGACATGAGACATGGAAAAAAAATAAATCATTTGAGCAGAAAAACTGCGCACAGAAGTGCAATGTTGTCAAATATGGCCTGTTCATTGATAGAACACAAAAGAATCAATACTACTCTAGCTAAAGCAAAAGCTTTGAGAAAGTATGTTGAGCCTTTAATTACTAAATCTAAAGAAGATACAACTCATAATAGAAGGGTAGTTTTTAGATATCTTAGAGACAAAGATGCTTCTTCAGTTCTTTTTAGAGATGTTGCTCCAAAGATTAACAATCGACCTGGTGGATATACCAGAATTATAAAATTGAATAATCGTTTGGGTGATAATGCTGAAATGGCAATGATAGAATTAGTTGATTTTAATGAATTATTGACTAAAGATCAATCAACTAAGAAGAAATCAAGAAGAAGAGGTGGTAAGAAATCCTCTAGTGCAACTACTAAAGTTTCTGAAAATATTGAGGAAGCAGTTATTGTAGAGGAATCTCCAGCTGAGGTTAAGGAAGTTAAGTCTGATAAACCAGAAATTAATCAGGTTGTTGATTCTGAGCAGAAACCACCATCGGAGGATGTCTCTACTAATGATGATTCCAAACCTGAAGAAGATCAGGATAAATAGATTTTAAAAACTTATTTATAGAAGGTAGTTAATAACTACCTTTTTTTTGCAATAAAAAGTTTCTATTTCTTAATGTAAAATATATTTTTGTAGTACTATGTCAAATAACTTAAATGCTGTTTTACTTTTATCTGATGGTACTATCTTCCACGGAAAGTCATGTGGTAAAATAGGTACTGCTACTGGCGAAATTGCTTTCAATACTGGTATGACAGGTTACCAAGAGATATTTACTGATCCATCTTACCATGGTCAAATCATAACCATGGCCAACGCCCATATTGGAAATTATGGTACTAATAAGTTTGAAGTTGAATCAAATAACTCTCAGATTAAAGGTTTGGTTGTTAAAAAATTTGCTCATCATTTTTCAAGATATGGGGACGAAAACCAACTTTTAAATGATTTTCTAGTTTCTGACAATGTAGTAGGTATTAAAGATATAGACACTCGAGCTCTAATTAGTTATATAAGAGAAAAAGGAGCTCAAAACGCAGTTATTTCGTCCGAAAATAAAACTGATAAAGAACTGAATGAACTCCTTGAAAAAGCTCCAAGTATGAAAGGTTTAGAGCTTGCATCAAAAGTGTCTGTCCAAGAATCGTATGAAATAGGTGAAGGACCAATAAAAGTAGCACTAATTGATTTTGGAGTTAAAAAAAACATTATTAGATGCTTGAATGAAAGAGGTTGTAAAGTAAAAGTGTTCCCTTACGATGTCTCTTTAGAACAAATTATAAACTACAAGCCAGATGGAATCATGTTGTCCAATGGTCCAGGAGATCCTGAGCCTTTAAAGCATTCAATCGGTGTAGTCAAAGAATTGGTAAATTTAAATTATCCCATTTTTGGAATATGTCTTGGACATCAAATTTTAGCTCTCTCTCAAGGCTTGAAGACAGAAAAGATGCACAACGGACACAGAGGAATAAATCATCCAGTGAAGAATCTAATTACCAATAAGTGCGAAATAACCTCCCAAAATCATGGTTTTGTAGTCAAAAGACAAGATGTAGACAATCATTCGGGAATCGAATTAACTCATGAACACTTGAATGACCATACTGTAGCTGGTATTTCTATAATTGGTAAAAATGCATTTTCAGTTCAATACCATCCTGAATCATCACCAGGACCAAATGATTCAAGATATTTATTTGACCAATTCATAGAAAATATTAAAAAATAATAACTAATTAAAATTAAAAAATAGTGGGAGTAATAGATCATATACATTCGAGACAAATTTTAGATTCAAGAGGAAATCCTACTCTTGAAGTAGATGTTTTTACTTCGAAGGGAGGATTTGGAAGAGCTGCTGTTCCATCAGGAGCATCTACGGGAATACACGAAGCTGTAGAGTTGCGTGATGGAGATAAAGGTATCTACATGGGCAAAGGTGTTTTAAAAGCCGTAGGAAATATCAACAATATTCTGGCAAAAGAGTTGAGAGGATTGCCTGTTCTTAACCAAGGAGATATTGATAGAATGATGATTCAAATGGATGGCACTGAAAATAAATCAAAGTTGGGTGCAAATGCAATTTTAGGAGTTTCATTGGCATGCGCTAAGGCAGCAGCTTCTGAAACTGGAATACCATTGTATAGTTATTTAGGAGGTGTTAAAGCAACTACTCTTCCTGTTCCTATGATGAATATTTTAAATGGAGGCTCTCATGCTGATAATAAAATTGATATTCAAGAGTTTATGGTAATGCCTTTTGGAGCAGAATCTTTTAGTGATGCGTTAAGAATGGGAACAGAAGTTTTTCACCATTTAAAAAATGTATTAAAATCTAGAGGAATGTCAACTAATGTTGGGGACGAAGGTGGTTTTGCTCCAGGATTAGGTTCTAATGATGAAGCTATAGAGGTTGTTTTACAAGCAATTGAATCTGCTGGATATAAGCCAGGTGAAGACATGTGGATAGCTCTAGATGCAGCTTCTTCTGAATTCCATTCAACTAAAACTAATAAATATTCCTTTGAGTCTACTGGAGATGTAATGAGCTCTGATGAATTGGTGGATTTTTGGAAAGGATGGGTGAATAAATATCCAATAATTTCTATTGAAGATGGATTAGCTGAAGACGACTGGAAAGGATGGAAGTCTTTAACAGATGCAGTTGGTGACAAATGTCAACTGGTTGGTGACGATTTATTTGTTACCAATACCAAAAGACTTAAAAAGGGAATTGACGAAAATATAGCGAATTCTATACTCATTAAGGTCAATCAAATTGGTTCTTTAACAGAAACTATTGATGCAGTATCTCTAGCTACCAACAATGGCTATTCTTCTGTAATGAGCCATAGAAGTGGAGAAACTGAAGATAACACAATTGCAGATTTAGCAGTTGCACTAAATACTGGACAAATTAAGACTGGTTCTGCCTCTAGATCTGATAGGATGGCAAAATACAACCAATTACTAAGAATTGAAGAGCAACTAGGAGATTCTGCATATTTCCCTGGTAAAGATTTTAAGTTTTTAAATGGCTAAAAAACAAAAAAGAAATCGTTATAAAAGATGGTTTTTCTTTTTATTAATTGGAAATATTTTCTACATAAGCTATCACTTTATAGAAACTCCATCCATTGTAAATCATTATAAAAGAATCTTTAATAAAATATTCTATCCGCCAAAAGTTCCTCATGGTAATTTTACTTTTGGAATTGATGTATCTGAATACCAAGGGATTATTTCTTGGAAGCAAGTAGGTGAGATAAATGACAAACAAAAAGTAGAGTTTGTAATAATAAGAGCTACTGCAGGAGATAATAAAAGAGATAGATTTTTCACCTCTAACTGGAGAGGCTCTAGAGAAAATGGTATCTTAAGAGGTGCTTACCATTATTTTAGGCCAAATGAAAACTCCACAAAACAAGCCAATAACTTTATTAAGAATGTTCAATTAGTACCCGGAGATTTGCCACCAATATTAGATATTGAAAAGACGAGTAAAATACAGAGTAATGAGAATTTAGTAAAAGGAGTAAAAAACTGGCTAAAGATTATTGAAAACCATTATGGGATTAAACCCATAGTATACACAGGCGCCCATTTTTATAATGACCATTTGAATAATAATTTAAATGGTTACTTAGTTTGGGTTGCAAATTACAATAGAGTTAAAAACCCTTTAAGTTCTGTTCTATGGATAATGTGGCAATTTTCAGATAATGGAACAGCATCTGGAATTAAAGGGCCAGTAGATTTAGATTTATTTAAAGGAACTTTGTCAGAATTGAAAAAATATGCTCTTAAATAAATCATTTTGTTGTTTCTTTGTTCTCAATTTTTGAACATTTCAATCGCATCTAATATGACTAAGAAGAAAATAATTTATTATACACAAACAGATGAAGCTCCTGCTTTAGCAACCATCTCATTTTTACCTATCATAAAGATGTTTTCAAAGTTTGCAGATATTTCCATTGACATTAAAGATATTTCCTTGTCTGCAAGGATACTTTCACAATTTCCTGGATACTTAAACAAAGATCAAATTATAGAAGATGATTTGGCCTTTTTAGGAGATTTAGCAAAAAGTCCAGATGCAAATATCATCAAACTACCAAATATTAGCGCATCAATCCCACAGTTAAAATCTGCAATTCAGGAACTTCAGTCTAAAGGCTTCTCCATTCCAGACTATCCGGAAGAACCAATAAATGAAGAAGAAAATAATATTAAAGCTATATATAATAGGATTAAAGGAAGTGCAGTAAACCCAGTCTTAAGAGAAGGGAATTCGGACAGAAGAGCGCCAAAAGCGGTTAAGAACTTCGCAAAAAACCATCCCCATCAAATGGGTGAGTGGTCTAATGATTCTAAAACACATGTCTCTAGTATGCAAGAAGGAGACTTTTATGGCACTGAGAAATCTCTAACTATTGAAAATGAAAAAACTGTTAAAATAATTTTTAAAGATGAAAATGGTCTACAAACTATATTAAAAGATGATTTTCCTTTATTAAAGGGTGAAATTATGGATACTTCGGTAATGAAAATGAAAAATCTTGAATCATTTTTCGAAACTCAAATTCAGGACGCTAAAGATAAAGGATTGTTATTTTCTCTTCATATGAAAGCAACTATGATGAAAGTATCTGACCCAATAATTTTCGGGAAATGTGTTGAAGTTTTTTACAAAGACTTATTTGTCAAGTATGGTAAAGACTTGGAAAGTCTTGGAGTTGAATTGAAAAATGGATATGGAGATTTATTTAATAAACTTGATTTATTAGACCAAGAACTTAAAGAAAATATTTTATCTGATATAAGTCTAATAAATAAATCAAATCCTGATCTAGCAATGGTTGACTCAGATAAAGGAATTACGAATCTACATGTACCAAGTGATATTATTATAGATGCATCGATGCCTGCTATGATTAGAAGTTCTGGAAAAATGTGGAATAAAAATGGCGAGCTTCAAGATGCAAAAGCTGTTATACCAGATCGTTCTTATGCAGAAATATATCAGGAAACTATTGATTTTTGTAAAGAAAATGGTGCTTTTGACCCTGTTACTATGGGAAGTGTTTCCAATATTGGTTTAATGGCCCAAAAAGCTGAAGAATACGGATCTCACGATAAAACATTCCAGACAGTTAGTAATGGAACTATACAAGTTGTAGATTCTAATGGAGAGATGCTTTTAGAACAATCCGTAAGTAAAGGAGATATTTTTAGAATGTGTCAAGTGAAAGATGCTCCTATTCAGGACTGGGTAAAACTTGCTGTTTCTAGGGCCAACGCTACTAAAACACCTGCAGTTTTTTGGTTAGATAGTAATCGTTCTCACGATAGACAAATTATTCAAAAGGTAAACTTATATCTAAAAGAATTGAATACTAAGGATTTAGAAATTCATATTCTGTCTCCTAAAGAAGCTACAAAGTTTACTTTGTTAAGATTGAATAAAGGCTTGGATACCATTTCTGTTACCGGTAATGTGTTAAGAGATTACCTTACCGATTTATTCCCAATTCTAGAATTAGGAACAAGTGCTAAAATGTTGTCTATAGTTCCTTTAATGAATGGTGGGGGTCTTTTTGAAACAGGTGCTGGTGGATCAGCTCCAAAACATGTTCAGCAATTCGTAAATCAAGGATACTTAAGGTGGGATTCTTTGGGGGAATTTCTAGCGTTGGCAGTTTCTCTAGAGCATATGGCTGAAAAGTATAGCAGTAACAGATGTAAAATATTGGGTCAATCTCTAGATAAAGCTACAGAAAAACTTTTGTTAGAAAATAAATCTCCTACAAGAAAATTAGGAGGTATTGACAATAGAGGAAGTCATTTTTATATCGCTTATTACTGGGCAGAAGCTCTGTACAAACAACAGCAAGACAAGGAGTTATCTGGTATTTTTGAAGAACTATATAATAAATTCACTTTGAATGAAGACCTAATTATTGATGAATTAATTAAATCTCAAGGATATAAACAAGACTTAGATGGTTATTATTTATTGGATAAAATATTAGCAAAGAGTGCAATGTGTCCAAGTAATACTCTAAATAGAATTATTAATGAATTTTAAAATTGTATTCTTAGCTGAGCTCTAATTTCAGACTTTGATGATCCATTGATTTCGTTTAGTCCTGAACCAATATTATCTCGGTTAGTATAAATCCATGTTCCCCATCTTATCCATAAATCTATTCCTTTTTTAAATTGATATCTTGTGGTAATATAAGTTCTTGCACCTTGAAAATAGTAGGCAGGTATTCTAAAATAATACAAAACATCATTTTCGTAACTGTATATTCTTGAATTGTAAGAATCGGTATCAAATAAAGCAAACCTTGCAGTAAAAGAAAATTTACTTTCCTTGGGTTTATAAGTGATATCCTGCAAAAGTAAAATCCCATTTTCTCTCTCTAAGCCGTATCTAAGATAGGAGCAGTACTCAATTCTGTTTCTAAGTCTTATAGACTCAGAGACCACAGCATTAATATTTAGTCTGAAATTCCATCTGCTAATATTATAAACATCAGTTATACTTCTTTCTATACTCTCACTTTCATTATATGGTTTATCTCTATGTCTAATTCTAGCATAAATATTTAATTTTTTAGTTGGATGATATAAAACCTGAACAAATCCATCTATTCCATTTGTGTTTGGCTTACTCACTTGGTATTTCATCCAAGGAAACTGAAACTGGTCAAAGTAGGATGAGATTTCCCAAAAATTATTTATTTTAAATTGTAATCCGGTAAAAAGACCTTTTTCATTAATGGGCCTACTTCCTTCCCCAATAGCATTGGCGTAAGTAGTTTGGTAATTTCTACCATAATTTCTATAAAAAATTGACAGTGCAAGTTTTGGGTGTAGAGAAGCCATCAGTCCATGAAGATTTGCTAATCCTCCATTACTACTTCTACTACTTTCACCATAAAGATTAAAATTTCTTTTTACAATACTATAATGAAAACCCTGAACAAAATTCTGATTCTGATTAAATTCAAATTGATTATAGGTAGTTAAAGACCTTTCTAAAGAACCATTGTATTTTGTGAAAGCTCCTGTAAGCCCTAAGTTCATGAATTTATTTTTATAGGATATTTCCCCTCCGATAATATTTTCTTCAATAGCATCCTTATCTTCAATTTGACCAATGGTGCTATGAATTCCATAAGCTTGAAAACTACTTACAATTAAAGAGCCGTCTTGAGCAGTAGTGTCTTCAATAATATTAGCATCAATCTTTTTTTTGGATGCAAAAGCAAGTAACTTAAGTTTTTTTAATTTCACAGAAAACGCAGCCCCTCTCAAAAAAGAGTTTTCATCTAGAGAGGCATATGGTTTAATTCCAACAGCACTTCTCTTTAAACTCATTATGTTGGAGGATTTGCCCATTGCCAGACCAGACCAAAATGTCAACCCTTGTCCAAGTTGAATATGGTAGTCCCCAATTGCTAAAACATCAATTTTACCAACTTCCTTTAAAAAAAAATGGGCAGAATAGAAATCAAATCCCTTTGGTCTTTGTAAATCAAATAAGTTTTCTGCTTGAGAATTTCCTAAAAAAGTTTCACCAGCATCTTTTTCTGTAGTAATACCAAAACTCAAGTGATTTTGGTATTTAAACCTGTAACGTATATATAAATTATCTGCCGATCCAAGGGTTTTACTATTTGGCGAACTAAGCCAAGAACTATCGCTAAGTTGGGCCTGTCCAATGGTTGGATTAATAACTCTAGAGTACCTAAAAAAAACATCGTTTTTTCCTTTATTTAGCATTTCTAAAAATGATAGATGGGTAGCGTCAAAGTTTTCATTTACTACAATAAATGGAAGAATTTTTCTAATGTCACTGGATGAAAAAGAATTTAAAGTTTGTAACTCATAAATATTTAAAAATTTCCCATATTTTTCTTTATGATTAATTAAGGACTTAATCTGAAATTGGTCTAGTAACATAAGTTGTTCTAAATCAAATTTTATTTCTTTTCTATTTAAATTTATTGGATGTTCATAGTAATAGTTTAGTTGATCAAATAGAGTTGTATAGTCGATGTTTTCATCTTCGCTATTTTCCGCTATATTTTCAATAGTCTGCTCTATAATATATTGTTTTTTCATTTCCTTATAAGACGAATTTGAAACAACATTGTTTTTGTTGGGGACTGTGTCAATACTTTGAGAATAGGAGATGTTTCCTAGTAGAACAACTAGCAATAAATAATATTTTTTTTGAAACTTCAAAAATTATTTAAATTGATATATAATGGATAAGTCTGGACTCCATCCTAAAAACTGATGAATTTGAGTAGCTGCACAAATTGTAAATTGCTTTTGTGACATGCTTATTCCAAAGGAAGCTATACTAGGATTGGACTTAATTCCTCCACTTAAAAATATTTTCTCACTTGGTTGGTATTCTATTGCAGCTAAGAAAGAAGCTGGATAAAATATACTTTTTTCAACTCCTGTATGTAGGGTTAGTTCATTTGAAAATTTATATCCTGCAGCAAGCTGAATGTTAGTAGCTAATCTTTCGTCGTCAAAATTGGAAAGTTTGGTGAAGGTGGGGTTTTTAATGCATACGCCAAGTTGTAGCTCATTGGATAGTTTTGAAGAGAAACCAATATCGGCAGAAATAATAGATTTTTTATTGTAATAATCTCCTGCATTAATCATAAAATAATTTAACTTAATTCCACTTTGAATATTTTCTCCTAATTTTTGAGAATAGCCAAATCCTACATTGTGCATTTGAAGATGCTTATTGCCATTAGTTGAAAAATTCATGCCGAATGCTCCCTTCTTAGTTGGTAGTCCAAAAACAATACTAGAGGTTGTAAAATCTTTTATTAGGAATGGTTGAAAGCTACTAATACTTAGTTCAGGCTTTTTGATTTTAGAAAGCTGACTTATGTTGTTATTTACACTCCAAATATCTTCATTATTAACATTTAGCCCAGACATAGAAGTACTTAAGGCTCCGCTGTTTTGAAATATTTGTCCTTTTGCATTAAAGTGACAGATGATAAATAAAGAAATAATCCAGTGGTAATTCATCAATTTAATTTACAAAATATTATTACTATTCATCCTTAGTGAATGCTGAAAGCAAGATATTTTATTGTCTTTTCTAAATCAAGCCATTTTTTCTCGTAAAAAGTTTTAATAAAAAGAGTTTTCTTTAGTTCTTGAGACTTCTCATAAGATTCTTTATAAACATTGGTTATATTTTCCAACAATTTAAAATTATTTGATTTTATCTCTTCAAGAGTGAAATCATAAAGTAAATCACTATCAGTTTTTAAATGAATAACCCCATTAATTTTTAAAAATTCTTGATATCTGTCGGTAAATAATTTTGAGGATAACCTTTTTTTTGGCTTTTTTGGTTGAGGATCTGAAAATGTTAACCATATTTCATTCACTTCGTTTTCTCCAAAAAACTTTGTTATAAAATCTACTTTTGTTCTTAGAAACCTAACATTGTTTAGACCTTGGTCTAATGCAGCTTTTGCACCTTTCCAAATCCTAGCTCCTTTAATATCTATTCCAATAAAGTTTTTGTTGGGATAATCTTTTGCAAGAGCAATCGTATATTCTCCAGCACCACAACCTAGTTCAAGAACTAAAGGGTTTTCATTATTAAATACTGTGGACCAGTTTCCTTTTAAATCATCGTCATTAGAATGGAAATTTATTTTTGGTTGAATAACGTTACCAAAGGTCAATATTTGAGAAAATCTTTTAAGCTTATCCTTTCCCATCGCCATCAAATTTCCCACTTCTTGGAATAATCTCTGTTTTTTCACCAAAAAATTCTGCAAAATCTCTCATTGCATTTGCCAATTGGTCTTCACTAGTTGCTTTTTCATAGGAATTAGCAAGAGTCATTATGGTTTGAAACATCATCTTATTCATTTCTTCAACAGACATTTTTTTTGTCCATAAATCAAGACTAAAAGTTTCATTTTTTTGAGCATTCCACAAGTAGATAAGTGCAGCAGAAGCCTTATCACTTTGTCCTTTTCCCTGGGAAGAGTGCCACTCTAATTCCTCTGGAATTAAATTCTCATCCATAATTACTTCAATGGAGAATTTTTCTTTTTTAGATGTTTTATTTTGGGTCATAGCTATTTAATATTTTTTGAATATTTGTCTCTTTTAATATTTCTTGAATATTTAATTCAGAGTTTTTTGTAAAATCTTCAATTATTCTGCTTCCTAACCAAATCCCTATGTTTGATGGTGAATCTTGTCCAAAATTTTTGGTAAATGGACCAGGATTAAAGAAATAGCTTATTTTTTTTGCGTTTTTTTCGTAAAGAAGTTCCTGATCTACAATATATTGCCAGATATATTTTTCATTCTTTTGACACCAATCTAATTCTTTCTTAGTATATCTAAATTTATTCTCTTTTTGTTCATCGGGTAAAATTAAGTCCATCAAATAAGCAATTTTACCATAAGAGATAGCTTTACTTAGCAAATCATCTCCTAAGTACTGGTAATGATAGGTCATAAGATGTCCAAATAAAACATCTGATACAATGTACTTTTTGTCCATTTTGTCTTTAATATATTGTGGTAATGATTCGTTAGGTAAAAGTTTAGTAACTCTGTTTTCTGGACCCAAGTACATATCCAATCCAATCCATATTATAGAGTCAAACTCGTGAACATCTGCATTAAATAATGAGAAAAAGGTTCCGATTTCCTTCTTTGGATAACGATATTTAAATAAATTCTCACATCTGTTTAATCCTTTGGCAATTTCTATTTTATAATTTTCAAAGTCTGGGAACTCTTTTTGTATTTCTTCAAGAAAACTTTTAATAGTACTATCTTTTACAAAACTCTCTAAATTCGATTTTACTGCTTCTGGCAATCTGTTAACTAAAACATCTTCTTTTTTTCCAGCTCTTATCATATTTGCATAAAAATTTTGATAAAGCTGAGGGTATTTTATAAACTGCTGATGAATCTCATCTATATTTTTGGCGTTTAACAAAACTTTATCTAAGCGTATTGTTTTAAAATTTTGCCACTGGTCATTATTTAATTTGATTTCTCTTTTGTTTGAGGTGCATGATGTACAAGCCAATAATAGAGTAATAATATAAATATGTATTAAATGTTTCAAAGCTTATATAAAAGTAAAATTTGTTGGTGATTTTTTTTTTAAGTTTGTATAAATATAATCCAATGAATAAATTATTACTATTTCTGTTCTTTTATTTGCCATTAGTATCACAAATTAGTTCCCAAAGCAATGATCCAATTGTAGAAAACACAGAACTAAGAAAAGTTAGATTTGGTTTGTATGGTGAAGGTGCTCTTTGTTGGCTGTCTCCAGAACAACAAAAAATTTACTCCAGAGGCAACTTTGGTTTAGGGTTTGGCTGGGGATTAGATACCGAAATAAATTTCAACCCTACTACTTCTCTAAGGACAGGACTAAATTTCTCAACTTTTAATGCTGGAATTAATTATTATGACACCGATTTAAACTTGTATCACAGAACTTTTTATGTCTTAGATGCAAATGAAAACTTTGTTGAATGGAATGATGGTTCTCTGCCAGATACTAGTGGATATATTTATCAACTCTACAATAGAAATTATTCTATTAACTATGTTAATATACCTTTGGTTTTAAAATTAAAAACCAACGAAATTGGTTATTTCACTTATTATGGTGAGTTTGGAGCAACACTTGGTTTGAAAACTAAATCTACAGTAGATGATGACTCAAAATTATTTACTTGGAATTCCAGTGATTCTACTTTTATTGAAAGCCAGCCATTTACTACTACGCTAGAAAATATAAATATTGACAAAGGGACTCAAACCGTTAGATTAGGCCTAACCCTTGGAGCAGGAGCTGAATATAGTCTTTCAGGGAGTACTGCTCTTTTCTTTCAACTAAACTGGAATTATTTTATTAATAATCAATTGGTGTCCGAAGAAAAAGAAGAGTTTTTAAGACAAGAAGTTTCGAACGGTATTTTTGAATCAGTTGGGGCTAAATCATTTCCTGGAAATATTGTTTTATCTTTTGGTATACTTTTTTAATCCTCCTTCAACACAGCTTTTTTATTTATAAATCCTTTTTACATTTATGTTGTGAATCCAAAAAGTATAGAATCTCATATAGTAAATTGGTTATCTGATTATTCCAAAAAATCTGGATTAAATGGTTTTGTTGTTGGCGTATCTGGTGGAATTGATTCTGCAGTAACATCTACTTTGTGTGCTAAAACAGGCTTAAATACTATAGTTCTAAATATGCCCATCCATCAAAAATCCAATCAATTTGATAGAAGTAATGAGCATATTAATTGGCTTAAAAATAATTTTGAAAATGTATCAAGTCACGAAATTAATCTAACTGATGTTTATGATTCCTTTTCAAATGCTCTACCAAAAGCTAACCAAGATGAGTTGTCTATGGCAAATTTAAGATCTAGAATTAGGATGTCTAATCTATATGTTTTTGCAAGTAATAAAAAGTATTTAGTTGCTGGTACTGGCAATAAAGTCGAAGATTTTGGTGTTGGCTTTTATACTAAATATGGAGATGGTGGAGTAGATATTTCTCCCATAGCTGATCTTCTAAAATCTGAAGTTTTTAAGATCGCACACCATCTTGGAATTGTCTCTAGTATCCAAAAAGCAAAACCAACAGATGGTCTATGGGACGACGATAGAAGCGATGAAGACCAACTAGGGGCAACCTATGATGAACTAGAGTGGGCAATGAATTATTTAGAAGTCAATTATCAAGGCAATTTGTCTGAAAGACAAAAAAAAGTACTAGAAATATACAGCGGACACCATCAAACAAACCTTCATAAAATGAATCCTATTCCAGTCTGTGAGATACCTAAAAGCTTAAGATCTTAAAAAGAGATTTACAAATCTTCAGGGGCTAATTCTATTTTCAATAAATCAATATCTTCGCTTATAGGTATTTGACATGCTAACCTGCTATTGTCTTTACTATCCCAATTGTCATCTAACATTGCTTGCTCTGAAGATGATATTTCTGGCAATAAATTTGTTGAGTGAATGAAAATATGGCACGAAGCACATAAAGCCATACCTCCACATGTCCCTTCAACTGGATATTCATGAACTTTGAGAAGTTCCATTAAGTTAAGACTCATATCTGTAGGTCCTGAAATTATTTGTTCTTTTCCTTGTCTATTTGTAACATGAATTTTAACATCCATTTTTAAAAACCTTTAATACCTGTAACAGTTGTATATTTCAGCACATTGTTTTTATTAGGATATACTTTCTTAAATGCAGATTGTACCATAATAGCTGCTTCGTGAAACCCACAAAGAATTAATTTTAACTTTCCAGGGTAAGTATTAACATCTCCAATGGCATATATACCATCAATATTTGTTGAATAGTCTGTTGCATTGTCTACTTTGATTGCATTTTTTTGAATTTCTAGACCCCAGTCTCCAATAGGTCCAATTTTTGGCGTGAGCCCAAATAATGGCAACCAATTGTCACAATTTATTTTAGACAAATCATTGTTTTTTGATTGAACATCCAAAGTTATTTTGTTTTCGTTTTTTGAAATACCTGATACTTGAGAATTTAAAATCATTTTAATTTTTCCCTGTTTCGAATAATCTAAAGCTCTTTGCACAGAATCATTATGAGCACGAAAGTTGTCAGATCTGTGAATAAGTTTCACATCTGAAGCATAATTCTCTGCAAAGAAAAGAGCCCAGTCTAATGCGCTATCTCCACCACCAGATATTACAATTTCTTTATCTTTAAATAAAGAAGGTTCTTTAACAATATAAAATACTTTATCGTCTTCAAAACTTTCTAGGTTAGATATATTAGGTTTTCTTGGAGTGAATACTCCAAGTCCACCTGCTATTGCCACTACTGGCGCCTTAATAGAAGTTCCTTGAGTAGTTTTAATAATAAAGTCACCATCAGAATTTTTCTTAATAGTTTGTGCGGTTTCACCTAATGTAAAACCTGGATTAAAAGGTTCGATTTGCTTCATTAACTTATCCACCAGTTCTGAAGCTAATATACTTGGATAGCCAGGAATATCGTAAATAGGCTTTTTTGGATAAATCTCTGCACATTGGCCCCCTGGTTGAGGAAGAGCATCTATTAAATGGCATTTTAATTTTAGTAATCCAGCCTCAAAAACTGTAAAAAGACCAACTGGTCCAGCACCAATAATTATAATATCTGTTTTGATCATTTTTTAAAACTTCTTTTGATAGAAAATGTGATTACATTAAATCTTTATTGGTTTTAATAACTTTTTCTTTAAGTCTTTCTTTGTATTGAGATAATTTTTTAAATATTGAAGAGTCTTCAATTCCCAATATTTGAGCTGCAATAATTCCTGCATTTGAAGCCCCATTTAAAGCAACTGTGGCCACTGGAACACCTTCTGGCATTTGTAATATAGACAATATAGAATCCCAACCATCTATTGAATTTCTAGATTTAATAGGAACACCAATTATTGGAAGAGTTGAAATTGACGCAACCATTCCTGGTAAGTGCGCAGCTCCTCCAGCTCCAGCTATAATTACTTTTATTCCATTAGTTCTTGCATTTTTAGCATAGTCAAACATTACTTCGGGTGTTCTATGAGCAGATACAATTTTAACATCTGAATCAATCCCAAATTCTTTTAAAACATCAATTGCTTTTTGCATTACCGGCAGATCACTTTTGCTACCCATTATTATTCCAACTTGCTTCATTTTCATGCTGTTACTTTAACTATTTTTTTTATATTTTTTCCAATTTTTAGAGCTTCTTCAATCACAGTATTAACTACTGTGATATGTCCCATTTTCCTATTTAGCCTAGATTTCTTTTTCCCATAAAAGTGAGCTGAAACACCAGGAATATCTAGTATTTTATCAATATTTTCATATTTCACATGCCCTTCAATTTTATTTTCTCCAACTAAATTTAGCATTATTCCAGGAATTTTTAAATCTGTATTTCCAAGTGGTAGATTCAAAATAGATCTTATATGTTGGTCAAATTGAGAAGTGAAACAACATTCAATCGTATGGTGACCAGAATTGTGGGGTCTTGGAGCAACTTCATTAATTAATATCTCGTCATTTTCTGTAATAAATAGCTCAACGGCAAGTAGTCCAATGCTATTGAAACATCTTGCAGTTTGAAGAGCAATATTATAAGCTTTTTCCTCCAATTCTTTTGATATGTTAGCAGGGCAAATAACATATTCAACCAAGTTGGAATCATCGTTAAACTCCATTTCAACTATAGGGAAACAAGTTTCATCTTCATTTGGATTTCTTGCTACAATTACTGAAACTTCTTTTTTAATTTTCACCTTTTGTTCCATTAAACATTCTAGATCTGGAAGATTCTTAATGTCTTCTAAAGTCTTAACTATTTTTACACCTTTTCCATCATATCCAAATTTAGCACTTTTCCAAACGGAGGGAAACTCAAAATATCCTTTATTTAAATCTGAAATTAATTCACTTTTATTTTGGTAGTTTTTATAAGGTGAAGTAGGTAGATTATTCTTAATGTAAAAGTCTTTTTGCTTCGATTTATTTTGAATGGTTTTTAATGTCTTGGAGGAAGGGTAAACCTTTTTTCCATTTTTTTCTAAAAACTCTAAAGCATCTGTATTTACATTTTCAATCTCAACAGTAACAACGTCAACATCCTTACAAAAGTTTACAACATGGTCATAATCTGTTAAGTCACCAACAATAAATTCATCACAAATTTTATGGCAAGGAGCATTTTTATTGGGATCCATTATCTTTGTATATATATCGTATCTGATACTATCGTAAAGAAGCATTTTTCCAAGTTGGCCACCACCAAGTATTCCTAATTTAAAATCTGAACTAAAAAATTGATTTTCAATCATGGATAGAATTAATTTTTTACAAATGTAAGTTACCAATTTAAAGAAACAATCATTTTTCTGTAAAATGAAATGATTACATTTGATCGATAAACAAAATGAATAAAGTAACTCTAGAGGACAAGCACTTTAAATTATTCATTGAATCGAAGAAAATTATTTCTGAAATTGATCAGCTTTCTTCGAAAATCAATGCTTATTATGCAAATAAAAAACCAATTTTTATTTGTGTTTTAAATGGCGCCTTTCTTTTTGCTTCAGAATTGATAAAAAGATTTGACCACGAATGTGAAGTTTCATTTGTTAAATTGTCTTCTTACGAAGGAATAAACTCTTCAGGAGTTGTGAAAAACCTCATTGGGTTAAATGAAAATATTAAAGGTCGAGATTTGATTATTGTAGAAGATATTGTAGATACTGGAAATACAATTGACTCTGTTTACAATAATATTAAAACTCTTGAGCCAAATTCATTGGAAGTAGCCACCTTACTTTTTAAGCCGGATGCTTACAAAAAAAAAATACCTATTAAATATCCAGCAATTACTGTTGGAAACGAATTTCTTGTAGGATTTGGATTAGATTATAACGGAATTGGAAGAAATTTACAAGACATTTATATAATTGAAGAAAATAAATAGCATGTTAAATATTGTATTATTCGGACCTCCAGGTGCAGGTAAAGGAACTCAAGCAGAAAGAATTAAAAATCATTATTCTCTTATTCATTTATCTACTGGGGATATTTTTAGATATAATATCAAAGAATCTACAGACTTAGGGATAATGGCTAAAGAATTTATGGATAAAGGCGAGTTGGTTTCTGATCAGGTGACTATTAAAATGTTAGAGTCAGAAGTTAATAAGCATCCTAAATCATCGGGTTTTATTTTTGATGGGTTTCCAAGAACTACCCTCCAAGCTAAGGCTTTAGACGATTTTCTATCCTCTAAGAATCTATCCATTACCAAGATGATAGCATTAGAAGTTCCAAATGATGAACTAATCTCAAGATTATTTTTAAGAGGAAAGCAGAGTGGAAGGGCAGACGATCAAGATAAATCTATTATTGCCAATAGAATTAAGGTTTATGAAAACCAAACAGCAGTACTAGCTGAATATTATAAAGCCCAAAATAAGTTAGCTACCGTCAATGGAGTTGGATCTGTAGATCAAATAACAGAACGATTGTATCGTTCAATAGATTTATAATAATATGTCCTCTAGTAATTTTGTAGATTATGTAAAGGTTTGCTGTAGATCTGGCAAAGGTGGCGCTGGATCTAGACATTTCCACAGAGACAGAACTACAGCAAAAGGAGGTCCTGATGGTGGAGATGGAGGTAGAGGGGGACACATAATTCTAAGGGGAAATAAACAAATTTGGACGTTACTTAGTTTGAAATACAGGAAGCATATTATTGCTCCTGGAGGAGGTGCAGGTAGTTCAGCATTATGTACTGGAAAATTTGGAAAAGATGAGATTTTAGAAGTTCCTTTAGGCACTGTAGCAAAAGATGTAGAAACTGGAGAATTTCTTTTTGAAATAACCAAGCATGGAGAAGAAATAATTCTTTTAAGGGGAGGAAGAGGAGGTTTAGGAAATAATCATTTCAAATCCTCTACCAATCAGACTCCAAGGTATGCACAACCGGGAGAACCAGGAAAAGAAGAATGGAAAATTCTTGAACTTAAAGTTTTGGCAGATGTAGGTTTAGTTGGATTCCCAAATGCTGGAAAATCTACTTTGCTTTCTGTAGTTTCTGCTGCAAAACCTGAAATAGCAAATTATCCTTTTACCACCATAGTTCCTAATTTAGGAATTGTAGCTTATCGAGATCATCAGTCCTTTGTTATGGCAGATATTCCAGGAATTATTGAGGGCGCTCACAAAGGAAAGGGATTGGGTCATAGATTTTTAAGGCATATTGAACGAAACTCTGTTTTATTGTTTATGATTCCATCAGATTCTAATAATATAATTGAAGAATACGAAGTTTTATTAAAGGAATTGAAACTATACAATCCTGAACTTTTGGATAAAGAAAAGATGCTAGCTATCACTAAATGCGATTTGCTAGATGAAGAGTTGACACAGGAGACTAAAAAAGAACTACCTGCTGATATTAAAACAATTTTTATTTCTTCAATATCACAGATAGGTATTGTTGAATTAAAAGATATGATTTGGAAAATGATTCACGATGGAATGGATGGATAAAATAGAGCTTTTAGACCAACAAATTATTTTGCTTTTAAACGGTTCAAATAATCCATTCTTTGATCAATTAATGTGGCTCGTTACTAATCCAATTTTTGGTATCCCTTTCTATCTTTTATTTATTTATTTAATTTTTAAAATTTATAATTATAAAGAAGCAGTTAGAATAATTGCTGTTATTGGTATTACAGTTGGATTAGGGGATTTAATCGCCCACGATTTAATTAAAGAAACCATACAACGATTTCGACCAAGTCATCACTTAGAGGTTTCAAAACACCTAAATTTTGTTAATGAATATAAAGGTGGAATGTTTGGCTTTGTATCCAATCACGCTACAAATATGTCTATTGTTGGCATAATGATTTTTAATGTGATTAAAAATTCGTATCCTAAATCGTGGATATATTTATTGACTTTCGTCGTTTTAATCTCCTACAGTAGAATATATTTAGGAGTTCACTATCTTTCAGATATTATTGGAGGTTGGACTTTAGGATTTATATTATCTTTTATAGGTTCTAAGTATATAAATAAATTCATTTTAAAATTATGATTTCTACTATTTCTGTTTTTTTTGGAGGAGGCTTTGGAGCACTAATAAGGTATTTTATTTCAAAATTATTTTCTCAATATTACAAAGGAGATTTTCCAATAAGTACATTATTTTCTAATTTAATATCTTGTTTGGTTGTAGGTCTTTTTTTAGCCTTTTTGTCAGAATCAAAATATTTAAATCAAAATACGAAGCTTTTTATAATAGTAGGGTTTTGCGGAGGATTAAGCACTTTTTCTACTTTTAGCCTTGAAACTATTGAGTTATTGAAATCTGGAAATTATTACTGGGCTATTGTCAATGTTGCCTTGAGTATTCTACTTTGTTTTGGTCTTTTACTTTTCTTTTATAAAAAAATAATTTAGTATTATTTACAGGCGTTAAAAATTTCTGGGAAATCATTTTCATTTCTCATAGCATGTTCAAAACTATTGTATTTGGCAGTGATTTTTTCTAAGCTACAGTTACAAAATATAGAATCTAATTTTGCTTTTTCACAATCGTTTAAATATCTCTCCTTATCTTTTTCTGACCAACCACTGCAGGAAGTGGTTAAAATAAAAGTGGTTACAATTCCAAGGATGATTTTTGCTATTTTCATTTTTTAATTTTTAAAGTATCCAATATTTGATTTCCAGATTTAATAGAAGGTTTTAAATCTTTTTTAAATTTCATATTATCTATAAATTTAGAACTTTCTTTTAATATGTTTTTCAGTGAGTCTTGCTGGACTAATATCTGATCGTTTTCATTAACATCGTGAGAAATACCTATAAAAACTTTTTCTAAACTATCTCTAAGGTCTTTGATTATACTATCAAGTAATCTTGGATTTTCAGAGTAATATTTTATGGATTTTTTAAAATCTTCTTTTTTATAGCCATAATCCTCTAAAAGTTTATTGGTGATACTTCCAACACTATCTCTTGGGATTTGTGTGAATTTTTTATTGTTGTAAAGGTGGGCATTTACTAACCATATTTTTTTAATTAATGTCTGAAATTCCTTTACTTTAATGGGTGGATGTTTAATATTGTCTTTTGGTTTTTCTTCTAAACAACTAGTTACTGCAATTAAAAGAATAAATATTTTAAAATATTTAATCACCTATTAAATGTTAATCTCATTCCGCTAGTAGTGTTGTTAAATTCTCCTTTGTGATAAACTCTTTTACCATTAATGAATGTGCTGTTAATATTACTTGTGAATTTAGTTCCTTCGAATGGAGACCATCCACACTTATATAAAATATTTTCTTTTTCTACTGTCGTATTTGTATTTCTATCTAAAAGAGCAATATCTGCAAAATAACCAGTTCTTAAATAACCTCTTTTTTCAATTTTAAAGCATTCTGCAACATCGTGACTAGTCTTCTTTACAATTTGGTTTAGATTCATTTGATTGGTTTTTTCTAGCTCAAGTAAAGCAAGTATAGCATGTTGAACTAATGGACCACCAGATGGAGCTGATAAATAGGTATTATTTTTCTCCTCAAAAGTATGAGGAGCGTGATCAGTTGCGATTACATCAATTATGTTTTCATTTACAGCTTTGATGAGTGCTTTTCTGTCATCTTCAGATTTTACTGCAGGATTCCATTTAATTAAACTTTTTTTGTTTAAATATTTTGAATCGTTAAACCATAAATGATGAATACAGCATTCAGCAGTAATTTTTTTATTTCTTAAGGGCTGGCTATTATTAAAAAGTTCCAATTCTTTTGCAGTTGAAATATGTAATACATGAAGCCTTGTTTCGTATTTTTTCGCCAAGTCAACAGCCAATGAAGAAGATAAATAGCAAGCCTCTTCAGACCTAATTATAGGATGCATTTCAAAAGGGATGTTTTCTCCATATTTTGCTTTAAATATGGCAGTATTTTTTCTTATAGTTTCTTCATCTTCACAGTGGGTAGCTATAAGTAAAGAGCTATTTTTAAATATTTGAGACAATGTCTTTTTATTATCAACGAGCATATTCCCTGTAGAAGAACCCATAAAAACTTTAATACCACAAACATTGCTAGGATTGGTTTTTAATACCTCATGAAGATTTTCATTATTCGCACCCATGAAAAAGGAATAATTTGCTATAGAGTTTTTGTTCGCTACAGCATATTTTTTTTCTAATAGGTCTTGGGTTACAGTATTGGGAACTGTGTTAGGCATTTCCATGAAACTTGTAATTCCGCCTGCCACTGCAGCTCTTGATTCTGAATATATATTTGCTTTATGTGTTAACCCAGGCTCTCTAAAATGAACTTGATCATCAATCATTCCTGGAATTGCTATTAACCCTGTTGCATCATATTCATGGTCGAATGTTCCACTTATAGAGCCTTTTTTTATCTCAGAAATTTTAGAATCTTCAATAGCTATATCCCCAATAAATTGTTGATTTTCGTTAATGATTTCTGCATTTCTTATTACACTTTTAATTTTCAAATTTTTTCGATCTTAATTTTAATACCCCTATAAATGCCTCTCTAAAAATTCCAATATTCATCTTAGACTGTCCATGTTCTCTATCTTTAAAGTGAATAGGAATTTCTTTAACCTTAAAACCTAGTTTGATAGCGCTATATTTCATTTCTATTTGAAATGCATAACCTACAAACCAAATATTATCTAAATCAATTTTTTCCAAGACTTTTCTAGAATAACATTTAAAACCTGCAGTTGTGTCTTTAATATTTATTCCTAAAACCAACCTCACATAAAGCGACGCATAAAAAGACAGCCAATACCTTGATTTTGGCCAATTGATAACCTTTCCTCCAGGCACATATCTAGATCCAACACATAAGTCTGCAGATTCGTTGGCACAATTATAAAGTAATCTTGGTAAGTCGTCAGGACTATGGGAGAAATCTGCATCCATTTCAAATATATAATCGTACTTGTTTTTAATGGCCCATTTAAAACCATGTATGTAGGCAGTTCCTAAACCAGACTTTTCCTTTCTTTCTTCAATAAATACGGACTTATTTTTTTTAATAATTTCTTTAACAACCTTTGCAGTTCCATCTGGAGATTGGTCATCCACAATTAGAACATGAAAATCATCTTTTTTAGCTAGTACAGCATGAATTATGTTAGAAATATTTTCAATCTCGTTATAAGTAGGTATGATTACTAAGCTCTTCATTTTTCTAAAAAATTAGAACGAATTTTAATAAACTTTTACAGTTTGGTTAATAAACAAATAAACGAATAAAATTCTTTAATAAAAATACCTTAACTATTATTAACTTTGCAATACTTGTGAGAAAAATATTTATTCTTTTATTAATTATTCCATTTTGTCTGATTTCTCAATCTAATAATATTGAGTTACTTGACCAATGGTATATAGAAGGATTACCCATTACCAATGACGGCGAATCAGTATTTAACGATGTGTGGGGATTAGAAATCGAAAATGATAAATACGCTATTATTGGTTCTACAAATGGTACTCATATTTTAAGGATTAATGATAATAGGCTTGAAGAGATAGATTTTGTTGCTGGAAAGTATGCAGGTAATCAAGCGATTCATAGAGATTTTCATGACTACAATGGCTACTTGTACGCAGTTTGTGATGAAAATGCTAGCTCCCTTCAAATTATGGATTTAAGTTATTTGCCAGATAGTGTCCATTTGGTATATGACAGTGACTCGTTAATAATCCGTGCTCATAATATATTTATTGATACAGCAAATGCAAAGCTTTACGGATGTGCTGTAGCAACATCTTCAGGCTTTCATGCATTAAGTGTTTATGATCTAAGTAATCCTGTTTATCCAGAATTAATTTATAATTATGATGAGGTTGGTCATGTTCACGATGCCTACGTTTATAACGATACTGCTTTTTTAAATTGTGGAAATGATGGTCTTAGAGTTATTAAATCTCACTCCCAAGGATTTGCTTATGAGATGTCCTCACTTACTGTTTATCCAGATAAAGGGTACAACCACTCCGGTTGGATTTCAGGAGACAAAAAGACCTATATTATGTGTGATGAAACACCTTCAATGAAGATAAAAGTTCTTGATGTTTCAGATTTAAATAATATTTCTGTAAGCTCTACTTTCTCTGCAGAGTCCTACGAGCAGGCATTGCCACACAACGCTATATTTGTAGATAATATTGCCTATGTTAGTTATTACAACGACGGTTTACAGGTTTTTGACATTTCAGATCCTTATAATCCTAAGAAAATAGGTTTTTACGATACTTATCCAGGAAGTGATAATTTAATTTACCGAGGATTGTGGGGGATTTATCCTTTCAATAATAGTAATCTAGTTTTGGCATCTGATAGAACATCTGGTCTTTATTTATTTGATTTTGAACCCCCTCCTATAATTGTAGAAGACCCTTTTTATGTTTTTCCAAATCCTGCATCCAATTACATTTATTTCTACAGAAAACATTTGGATTTAGCTGATTACAAAATAAATATTTACAATGTTTTAGGATCAAAAGTTGATGAGCTTCAAGGGTTTAATGATTATTTGAAAATTGACTTATCCAATTATAGTAACGGTATTTATATAATGGAGTATATTTCAAATATTGAGCTTTTCACAACAAACACTAAATTCTTTGTTAACAAATGAATGATTTTTTTAAAGATGTTATCGAAGTTGTTAAATTAATTCCCCAAGGAAAAGTTACTAGTTACGGAATGATTGCTAATTATTTAGGTGCTAAAAAGAGCTCCAGGGTAGTTGGTTGGGCGCTGAATAAAGTATCCAAAAATAGTGAAATTCCAGCCCATAGAGTAGTCAACAGAAATGGATTACTGACAGGAAAAAATAATTTTCCAACTCAAAATTATATGATAGACGAGCTCCAAAAAGAAGGTTTGAATATTAAGGAAGATAGTATTGTAGACTTTAATAAGCACCTTTGGGATCCAATAAAAGAATTAACAATTTAGTTTTAAATAAATTATCTATTTATGTTTACAATATGAAAGTCAATTCCGAAACCATAATTGAATCTTTGAAAAAAGTAATTGAGCCTGACTTAGGTAAGGATATTGTCTCTCTTGGACTAGTAACGGATATTAAAGTTATGGAGAATAAGGTTAGTTTCTCTGTTCAAATGAAAAATGCTGCAATGCATGCAAGGAAAAGAATGCAGCAGGCTTGCGAATTTGCAATTGAAAGATCTATTGGAAAAAATTATTCTATTGAAGTAAATGTTCAGGCCATGAAAAAAGCCGAAGCATCCCAAAGCGTATTACCAAATATAAAAAATACTATTGCAGTAGTTTCGGGGAAAGGTGGTGTTGGTAAATCTACAGTTTCAGCGAATTTAGCTGTTGGATTAGCAAAAAAAGGTTTTAATGTTGGTGTTGTCGATGCAGATATATATGGTCCTTCAATGCCAATAATGTTTGATGTTCTTCACTACAGGCCTATTTCAAGAGAAATTAATAAAAAACAAGTTATTGTTCCTGCAGAAAATTATGGAGTAAAAATTCTTTCTATTGGTTTTTTTGCTGAACTAGATGAGGCAGTAGTATGGCGAGGTCCAATGGCTGTAAAAGCTTTAAAACAATTGATCTTTGATGCAGACTGGGGAGAATTAGATTATCTAATTATAGATACTCCACCAGGAACTGGAGATGTTCATTTATCGATCGTTCAGTCTTTACCGTTGACAGGTGCTGTTGTGGTGACTACTCCACAGCCTGTTGCTTTAGCAGATGCAAAAAAAGCAGTAGCAATGCTTAAAATGGATAATATAAAAGTTCCTGTCTTGGGACTGGTTGAAAATATGTCTTGGTTTACTCCAAAAAATCATCCGGAAGAAAAGTATTTTATATTTGGAGAAGATGGTGGTGAAAACTTAGCAAAATCTCTCAGTCTTGAACTTTTGGGAAAAGTGCCACTTGTAGAAAGTATAAGACAAAGCGGCGATGTTGGTAGACCAGCTGTATTGCAACAAGAAACTATAGTTGAAAAATATTATAACGATCTTTGTGATAAATTAATTTTAAATATTGAAGAAAGAAATGCTAAATTAGACCCAACAAAAGTAGTTGGTGTTGAATATGGCGCCCCAAAATGCTCTACGTAAATTGAATAAAACAGAAAAAATAGTACTTAAAGCAATTGATGATCTTCGACCGTATTTGCACAACGATGGAGGGGATATGGAACTAGTTGAAATTACTTCAGATAACAGAGTGATTGTAAAACTTTTAGGTGCTTGTCAGACCTGTTCAGTTAGCTCTGTCACTATGAAAGCTGGATTAGAAGAAAATCTCAAGCTGTTAATTCCTGAAATTGTTTCAGTAGAAGCTTTACAAGAATAAATTAAAATTCAAATTGCAGTCCAATGGATGGTAAAACCGTTCCAGCTGTATTGTCAATATATCTTAAATTGTATCTTTCAGGATTAGATCCTGTAATGGTTTGGAAGCTACCATCTGTATTTCTGACAGCAATTAAACTAGGTGGAGTTTCTGCTTGGAAATTATACAAGTTTTGAATGTCTAGGTAGACATTAAGAGTGACTTTTTTCCAATACCATTTCTTGTCAATTCTAATATCTATACCATGGTTGGATTTTAATCTAACCCCATTTAATTGGTTGTAATCAAAAACACCAAATGAATTTACATCCCACACATAAGAATATGAAGAATTAAGTGTATCGTAAGGCGTGTATGGTGACCCACCAGAAAAACGAAATTTCATTCCTAGTTCCCAATCTTTTTTAAATTTAAAACCACCTGTTAAGCTAATTATATGTTGGTTATCCCAGGCAGATGGTATGAACGTATTGTTTTTATCCTTGAATTCACTTCTTACCCATGTGTATGCCATAATTCCATAAAATGATTTGTTCAATTTTTTTTGTGCTAGGAATTCCACACCATAGGATCTTCCTTGTGAGGTGCTAGATACAGCTTCATTTCCTATAACTCCAAAATCACCTCCAAGATTTGCTAGTGATATACTATCTTTTAGTAAAAAAGGGTAATTATCGTATTTTTTATAAAAACCTTCTACGGTGAGTTTACTAAAATTACCAGGATTGGTCTCAATACCAAAGACCAAATGCTTGTTGTTTATATAGGTGATTTCATTCTCTTTATTTATAAGGTCATTGTTATTATTTCTATATCCCATTACTGTATATGCAGGGAGTTGAAAGTATTGACCAATATTGAAATTCAAGCTGCTTTTCTCTCCAAGAGCATAAGCTAGACTAAACCTTGGGGAAAGCTGTTTTAATGGATTAGACATTTGTTTTGAATAAGAGTTTTGATCTGTTCTTAATCCAAAAGATGCTATAATTTTGTTATCAAATGCTTTTTTACTTATTTGACCAAATAGACTTGTTTTTATAAAATTTAGTTCGGAATTAAAATCGAGTGTGTCTGGTAAATTCTGAAATATTATCTTTTGAAAGGTATTGTTTTTATAGGTCACCGCTTCCAACCCTGTTCCAAAATTTAATTTCCAACCATTATTTCTCATGGTATTTTCAAAACGAAATTTGGTCTCTATTTCTTCAGATAGATAATCTTGAATTAGATTTTCATTTTTTTCAACATTATCTTTGTATTTGACGGATCGATTGTTTAAGTGATTTCTAGATAAAATAAAATTTTGAAAGCTTTTTTCCTTAAAATGTGTCCAGTTCATGCCAACAGCATAGTTCCATTGAGTGGTTACTGGGATGTATCCCAAAATATAATTGTTTCTTTCTATTACCTCAGGATCTGTTTCATTGTCATTAATACCAGTGTTTAAAACAAAATCGTCTATGGCTCCAAGGCCAATTATTGTGATTTGATTCTTATCATTTAATTTAGTTTTGGTTTTAAACTGAAGATCGTTGTAAGTTGGAAGAAAAGGCAATCCAATTGCGCTAAATAAAAGTTGTAAGTAAGATCTTCTTGCAGAAAAAACAAAGGTGGTTTTGTCGTTAATTGGACCATCAAGTGTTATTCCAAAATCACTTGAGCCAACAGTTAAAGAGGAAGCTATTCTATCTGGATTTCCATCAATTTGTTTAAACTCCATCACAGAACTAAGCGCGTTTCCCCGATTAGATGGAAATGCACCAGAATATAAATCAACTTCCCTAATAAAATTCACATTAATCATACCAACTGGCCCACCCGATGAACCTTGGGTTGCAAAGTGATTGATGTTTGGAATCTCTATGCCATCCAAATAAAATCTGTTTTCATTTGGAGCTCCACCTCTTATTATAATATCGTTTCTAAAAGAAACAGTAGAGGCAACGCCTGGAAGAGATTGAATTACTTTTGAAATATCTCTATTTCCACCAGGGTTTCTATAAATTTCTGTTGCGCTTATACTTCTTTTACTTACAGGACTCTCCTCGCTTTTTTGAAACGGAGACGCTGTTATTTCTACAACATCGAGTGAGGTTGAGGATTCTATTAAATTTATATTAAGTATAGTAGGTTTATTGGGGTTAACATTAATTTCTGCAAATGTTTTGGATTCATAACCTACAAATGAACATTTAATGGTGTACAAGCCTGGTTTCATATCCTTAAATTCAAAAAACCCATCAAAACCTGTTGCAACTCCAGAGTTTAACTGCTCAACAAATACATTTGCAAAAGGAATTTCTTCATTACTAGTTGCATCTTTTACATACCCTTTTAAGACTCCACTTTGTGAATATGAAATATTAAATGTAATTATTAAGGATAGAGTAAAAATCAGCGATCGCATGAGGTTTGAAATTTTAAAAATTATTAATTGTTAGGAACTTGTAGTTTTTGTTTATAATTTTGAAGACAATATTAAACAAAATTCTTTAAAACCCTTGTTTTATTAATAATGTTTAACTAATTTAGCTGAAAATTAAACAAATGCAGACTTATTCTATAGCCGACCTTGAAAAATTATCAGGAATCAAATCACATACTATTCGTATTTGGGAAAAACGATACAATATAGTGAGTCCTGAAAGATCGGATACTAACATAAGAGCTTATAACGATGATCAATTAAAGAAAATATTAAATATATCTTTCTTAATTAATAACGGACTAAAAATAAGTAAAATTGCTTCATTATCTCTAGATGAACTTTCGAGTAAGGTAATATCACTTACCTCAACCTCTGCATCTTTTGAAGCACAAATCAATAATTTTGTAATCTGTTCTCTTCAATTTGACGAACCACTTTTTAATAAAACTTATGATTCTTTAAGAAAAGATTACAGCTTGTCTTTTGTTTATGAGAATGTATTTATACCAACTCTTAGAAGAATTGGTGCTTTATGGTCATCAGGAGAATTATTTCCTGCCCAGGAACATTTTTTGTCGAATCTTATTAAGCAAAAATTTTATCACGCCATTGAGGCTGCAGATTCACCAGTGAGAAAGAATAAAAAAGCGTATTTATTTTTGCCACCGTGGGAAGACCATGACTTTGCATTACTTTATTCTAATATGATACTCAAAGAAAATGGATTTGATATTGTAAATGTTGGAAAAACTATTTCGTTTGATAGTATTTTACAATGTATCGAAAAAATAAAGCCAGATATACTGTTTACTACATTTATTGTTGGTCAAAAAGTAACTCTTTTACAAAAGTTCTGTGACGACCTTCACAATCATTCTAACACTAAATTATTTTTTGCTGGAAATCCTGATTTACTAAGACTTGTTAATACCCATGGAAAGGTTTTTTACAAGTTGGATGAATTTGATAGATTCTTTAGCAACTCTTCTCTTAATTGAAAAAAATTGCTGTAATCGGTTCCGGATTTGCAGGTTTAACTTCCGCAATCGAACTTGCTTCACTTGGTTATAAAGTAACTGTTCTTGAAAAAAACAGTACTCCCGGAGGAAGAGCGAGAAAGTTCGAATCCAATGGGTTCACTTTTGATATGGGACCAAGTTGGTATTGGATGCCTGATGTTTTCGATAAGTTTTTTGCTAGACATGGAAAAAAAGTGGAGGACTATTATAATTTATTGAAGTTAGACCCTGGTTTTTCTGTAGTCTATGGAAAAGATAATACTATCGATGTTCCTGCATCTTTTGAAGAACTTGTTGCTTTGTTTGAAAATATTGAAAAGGGCAGTGGTTCTAGGCTCAAAAGGTTTTTAAAAAGAGCAGCAGTAAAATATAAAATCGGTATGGATAGTTTGGTTTACAAGCCCTCCCATTCAATATTTGAATTTATTAATCTTAAAGTTCTAATTGGAGTTCTTTACTTAGATGTATTTTCTAATTTCAGATCTTATGTTAAAAAATATTTCTCAGATAGTAGACTAACTAGATTAATGGAATTTCCTGTTCTTTTTTTGGGAGCTACACCACAAAATACACCAGCACTTTATTCTCTGATGAATTACTCAGCCTTTTCACAAGGAACTTATTACCCGATGGGTGGTTTTCATGAGATTATTATAGGACTATCCAAGTTAGCCAAGGAAAAAGGAGTAATAATAAATTGTGACTCTAATGTAGAAAAAATCAATGTAGTTAATGGAAAAGTAGAAAATATTGTTGTTAATGGTGAAAAATTATTGTTTGACGGGGTTATTGCTTCTGCAGACTACCACCATGTTGAACAAAAATTACTAGAAAAACCTTTTAGAAATTATACTACTGAATATTGGGAAAAGAGAGAAATGTCTCCTTCAAGTTTACTTTTTTATGTAGGGCTAGACAAAAGGTTAAATAATTTACAGCACCACAATTTATTTTTTGATGCAGACTTTGATCAGCATGCTAAAGAAATATATGACAATCCAAAATGGCCGAAAAATCCACTTTTTTATTTATCTTGCCCATCAATTACTGATCCATCCTTAGCTCCTAAAGGAAATGAGAATTTAATGTTTTTAATTCCTTTAGCCCCAGGTTTGGAAGACACTAATGAAATGAGAGAAAAGTATTTTGATATTGTATTAAAAAGACTGAAAGATTTAACGGGAAACGACATTGAAAAAAATATAATATTTAAAAAATCCTATTGTGTTAATGATTTTGAAAAAGATTATAATTCCTTTAAAGGAAATGCATACGGATTAGCAAATACTTTAAGACAAACTGCTGTACTTAAGCCAAGAATGAGAAATAAAAAAATTAAAAACCTTTATTATACAGGTCAACTCACTGTCCCAGGACCCGGTGTTCCACCAAGTATCATCTCAGGCCAAATTGCAGCTATAGAAATTGACAAATATTTAAATAAGTTATAATGATAGAGTTGTATCATAAAATATCCGTAGACGCTAGCAAAAATGTAACTCAGCTTTACAGCACCAGTTTTTCTATGGGAATTAAATTATTAGACAAGAATATTCACGATGCTATTTTTTCCATTTATGGATTTGTCCGTTTAGCAGATGAAATTGTCGATACTTTCCACGATTATCCAAAATCTGAAATGCTTCAAGAATTTAAAGAAGAAACATATAAAGCTTTGGATAGAAAGATAAGTGTTAATCCAATTCTTCATGCTTTTCAAATGGTGGTTAATAAATACTCCATTGATAGAGATTTAATAGATAAATTTCTTCTAAGTATGGAACAAGATTTAAATGATATCCAATATTCTAGTGTTGGTTATAAAGAATATATTGTAGGTTCTGCAGAAGTTGTTGGCCTAATGTGTTTAAAAGTTTTTGTAAATGGCGATAACGATTTATACTTTAAACTTGAAGAACCTGCTCGTAAGTTGGGAGCTGCTTTTCAGAAAATTAACTTTCTAAGAGATGTTAAAGCAGATTATCAAGAATTGGGAAGAACTTATTTTCCAGGAGTTGATTTAGAGAAATTCACACCTGATGAAAAACTTAAAATAGAAGAAGATATTCAAGATGATTTTGAATGCGCACTCGAAGGCATTATTAAATTGCCATCTTCTTCAAGGTTAGGAGTTTATGTAGCTTACAGATATTATTTTTCTTTATTTAAAAAGATAAAAAAGGTTTCATCTGACAGGTTAATGGAAGAAAGAATAAGAGTTCCCAACACCAAAAAGCTACTTATTACCTTTGAATCTATGTTCCAAAATCAATTCAATTGGATATAATAAATTTTTCTGTTTTTATATTTACTTTTTTTGCCATGGAATTTGTTGCATGGTTCACTCATCGTTACATTATGCATGGTCTATTATGGTATTTTCATAGAGACCACCATACTAGAGACAATAAAGGTTTTTTTGAAAAAAATGATTTCTTCTTTTTGATTTTTGCATTACCAGGCTCTATTTTAATTATGTATGGTATTGAAATAGGATTACAATTTTTTCCTTTTTGGATTGGCTTGGGAATTACCTTCTATGGAATGGCTTATTTTTTTGTTCACGATTTATTTATTCACCAAAGAGTAAAAGTTCTTAAGAAAACTAAAAATAGATATTTGTTGGCCATAAGAAGAGGTCATAAAGCGCATCATAAAAAACTATCTAAAGAAGATGGGGTATGTTTTGGTATGCTTTTGGTTCCTTTAAAATACTTTAGGCAATTTAAATAGCTTTATGCAAAAATATTTGTACCTAACAATACTTTTTTGTTCGGTTATAGGTCCTTTGATTATTTTCTTTCAATTTTCCTTTTTTTAGATGAATCAATCGTCATATATTATTCTTGGAGCCGGAGCGTCAGGTTTGTTGCTTGCTTATCGCATGTCGCTAGATAGTTATTTTGACGACAAATCCATTTTAATTATTGATCAAGTAAAAGATAAAGGAAACGATAAAACTTGGTGTTATTGGGAAGAAGGAGAAGGAGAGTGGGATGAATTATTAACTAAAAAGTGGCCTAAGGTTTTTTTTGGAAGTAAAGATTTCACTGAAACACTTGATATTTCGCCATACAGTTATAAAATGATTAGAAGCGAAAAGTTTTATCATAAACTTTGGAGAAGTATAGAGTTAAAACCCAATATTACTTTTGTTGAAGACAGCGTTAAAACATACACAGAAATAGATAATAGAGTAAAAGTAGTTACAAATAAATCAACTTATTTTGGATTGAAACTTCTAAATAGTATTCTAGATAAAACAATGTACGAAACGCAACAAAAATATCCTGTGTTACAACAGCATTTTGTGGGCTGGTTTGTAAAAACAAAAACTGACTGTTTTGATGATTCAATTGCTACTTTTATGGATTTTAATGTCCCTCAGAATGGCAATACCCGATTTATGTATGTGTTGCCAATCGATAAAAATATAGCGCTATTTGAATTCACTTTATTTTCAAAAGACTTATTAGAACATTCTGAATACGAAGAAGCAATTAAGGATTATTTAAAAGAAAAAAAGATTACAGACTTTGAGATTTTGGAAAAAGAAAATGGAGCTATCCCCATGACCTCTTTCAAATTTGAAGAATTAAACTCATACAACATACTTAATATCGGAACTGCTGGGGGGTGGACTAAAGCAAGCACAGGTTATACCTTTTATAACACTTCAAAAAAGACAAAAGACTTGGTTTCTTTCCTTAAAAATGAGGATGATTTATCAGTGTTTGCTAAAAGAACAAAATATTGGTTTTACGATTTAAATCTTTTAGATGTACTTGCCAAGAACAACGAAAAAGGATCTTTATTGTTTGCTTCTATTTTTAAAAAAGTAAACGTCAAAACTATCTTAAAGTTTTTGGGGGAGGAATCTAGCTTAAAAGAAGACCTAAAAATTATCACATCAGTTTCTCCTATGCCTTTTATTCTGTCAATAGTTAAGCGTTTTTTAAGAATTAAATTATAATAAAGTTCACCTTTATTTTTTTGTATCCTTTAAGAAGGAATTCTAGGGTTTTAATTTAATTACTTGTTGTAATTAGTTAACAAAAATCATTGGACACTAGAAAATTAAAAAGATTAAACTTTCTCTAAAAAGCTTAAGGTAAATGATTTGATTTCCTCTCTACATTTTTCAAATGCATTTTGAATTTCAAATTCATTTCCGATGACTTTCGATGGATCTGTGAAATTTTTATGTGTTAGATTTACTTTCTTTAAATATACTGGGCAACTTTCGTTTGCATGGTCACAGACTGTTATTACATGAGAAATTTCTGTGTTTGTATATTCTTCTAAGGTGTTTGAAGTATGGTTGCTAATGTCAATTCCATCTTGAGACATTATTTCTATGGCTTTTTTATTTATTCCTTCTGCCCTTATTCCAGCACTATAAACATTGGTATTTATTTTTAATTGTTTGCTAAAATATCTCAAATAGCCTTCTGCTATTTGGCTTCTACAACTGTTTCCAGTGCATATGACAAGAATATTAATATTTTCCATTTTAATATTTAAAACTTTAAGTTACTATCTTTAATTTAGATTTTTATAAATACAATGAAAATTAATACACCATTTAAATTTACCATCTTTTGTTCATTAATAGTTTCTGTATTTTCAGTTCTTGCTGTATCTATTTACAATTTCTACTTTCATGATGTGAGTTTGAGTGTTTCTGATAGTTTGATACTGTTTTTATTTTTTTTCATTTTAATAGCTACTGTAACTTTTCTTTTGTTAGAAATTTTTATAAATAGAAAAATTAGATTGCTATTTCAACTGGTTCAAAACTATAAGATTTCAAGTACTGATTTTAAATTGAATATGAATGAAGATATATTATCTAAAAGTGAGGTTGAGATTTTAAAACTTGCAAAAAGAAATAGCTCAGAATTGGTAAAACTTAAGTCTGAAGAAAAGTTTAGAAGGGAATTCATAGGTAATCTTGCCCACGAGTTAAAGACTCCAATATTTAGTATTCAGGGATATATTTTAACTCTTTTGGAAGGAGGTTTAGAAGATCCATCCATCAACAAAAGGTTTTTACAAAGAGCTCTAAAAGGAGTGAATAGAATGAATAAAATAATTATTGATTTAGATATGATTACTAGGTTTGAATCGGATAGAATTAATCTAGAAATAGAAGAAAATAATATTGTAGAATTATGTCAGGATATTTTTGACAGCTTAGAATTAAAGGCAAGAGAAAAAAATATTTCTATTAAATATGGTGGTAATTATGATAATCCTATAATGGTTAAATGTGATAGTGATCGTATCGGTCAAGTAATGCAAAATTTAATAATAAATGCCATTAAGTACTCAGACCCTGATACTGAGGTAGTTGTTCGGTTTACCAATGTTGAAAGAAATATATTGATTGAAATTGAAGACAATGGTCCAGGAATCGCCGAAAAACATATTAGTCGTCTTTTTGAACGCTTTTATAGAGTGGATAAAAGTAGAGCAAGGAATGAAGGGGGTACAGGGTTGGGACTTTCAATTGTTAAACATATAATTGAAGCTCATGGTCATACTGTACAGGTAAGAAGTACTGTAGGTAAAGGTTCAAATTTTTTCTTTACCTTAACAAAAAATTAAATTTTAATATTATGAGAAACATTTATAAAACTTTTTCACTGGTTATAATTTTAATGTCAGTTTTTTCAAGCTGTAGTAAAAAAGGTTGTACTGATCCTATGAGCTTAGCTTACGATGTTGAAGCATCTAAAGATGATGGAAGTTGTACTTATCCAGAAAACGTCAAGAGATCATTAGTTTTTTTAAAGACATGGACAGGGTGTCCTCCCTGTGGCACAGATGGCAAGTTAATTCACGACAGTATTGAGTCTGTTTATGGTAATACTGCTCAGGTAATTAGTCTTTATACATCTGCATTAACTTGTGCTGAGGGTGTTATGATTCAAAATCACTTAGATAATCTTTTTGGTCAACAAGGTACTCCAAGATTTTACCTTTCTACTGACCAAGTTATGCCAAACTATTGGTATGTTTTTGATTTTATTACTCCCCAAATAATGGAACAAAACCAGGTTTCTATTGCATCAGATTTTAATATTAATAATGGAAAAATGAATATTAAAGTTCAATCACAACTGGAAAACGGATTTAGTGGTGAAAATTGTAATCTTGCATTATATGTAACTGAAGACAAGATGGTTCACTCTCAATCAACAGATAACGGAACTGATGAAAACTTCATTCATAAGGATGTTTTGAGGATTGAAGCCCAAGGTTTAGAATTTGGAAATTCAATTTCCTTCAATGCTGAAGGAAAAAATTTAACGGAACTTGAACTAACTCTTGCTCCTTCAACTATTTGGAACTATGATAATTTGCATGTAAATGCGGTCATTTGGCAATTTGATGGCTCTAATTACAAATTTATTAATGTTTCAGCCGATTGATAATCTATTAATGAATAATAAAATTAATTTTTTAGTTATTATTTCAGTACTTATTTTTTCATCATGTAGAAAGAAAGGTTGTACTGATCCACTAAGTCTAGCTTTTGATATTGAAGCTTCAAAAGATGATGGCACTTGTACTTATCCTGAAAACGATAAAAAAACTCTTATTTACTATTCAACTGGAATATGGTGTCAATATTGTGGAGATATAGGAAAAACTTTTGTTGATGATATTTCTTCCAACTATAACGATGTTCAAATTGTTAGTTTGCATAAAAATGATGAACTCACTTCAAATATAAGTTCATTAACACAGTCCTATCTAGATTCTGTTAATGGATTGTTAGGCTGTCCTCATTTTTATTCAGGACTAAATAGTGTTATTAATCCATCAAATAATCCAAGTAACTACAGTCAGCTAACTAGTGCTGTTGAAGATGATTTAAATTTATTTTCAGAAATAAATATGGACTTAGAATATTCAATAAATAGAAATACAATGAATATTAAAGTACAATCTAAGTTATCAAGTGAAACTCCTGGTGATAATTATTATTTATCTGTTTATATTTTAGAAAATGGTATTGTAAAAGAACAAAATATAGCTGGCAATTACAATCAAAATTTTATTCACAATAATGTTTTAAGAAAAGAAGCCTCAGATAATATAGATGTTTTTGGGTCATCATTGAATTTCGATATTAATGGCAATAATTTAACTTCATTTTATGATATTCCTTTGGACTCAACAGGGGAATGGAAATATAGTAATTTATATGTTGTTGCTATTGCTTGGCAAGAAAATGACTCTGACTTCAGATTTGTAAACTTAGCTAGATAAATTTTATAAAAACACCTTGTTAAAAGCTCCTTCAAGTAGCTTTTTTTTTGTTTTAGATTTTGATTGAATAAAATTAAATCTTACTTTTTTAAGGTCGATCTTTCCTTGTTTTTGATAGTAAATTGAGTTGGTTTTTTGATGGTATTTTGCTAAATATTCTTGCTCTGTTTGACCTGGCGTAGGTATGAAAAGTACTTTTTTTTGTAAAATATAAAGGTCCATTATGCTGCTGTATCCTGACCTGCATATCACAAACTCGGATTTAGTTAGTAATTCTCTAAAAGCAGTTGTTTCTAAATGTGGGTAAAAAGTAATCTTTTCAGCTGATATTTCTTTTGTGTTTGTTAGTCCATTTATTATCGCGCAATGTTCATTAGTCTTAAGGAAACAATTTTGAATTTCATCTTCCAATAGACTTCTTTGTGGTTCAGGTCCAGAAATAATTGCTAAATATTTGTATTTATAGTTTTTTCTTTCCTCCACGATTTTTTTGAATCTCGTTTGTGGTCCAATAAAGATTTTTTCCAAATTAGAATCCGATAGTTCACCGGATAGTAAGGAGTTTTCAAAATCTGGAACCCAACAGTGGTCAAACTTTTTAATAAATAGTCTATTTATTTGATTAACAATTTTTATTAAAGGTGAGGGACCTTTTATTTTAAGTTGGTGGGTTAGATAAATGTTCAATGTTTTGCTGCTTCTAAAACCAAATCTGTTGTCTGAAATAATTATGTCCGCATTTTGCTCAAGACTTATTTTCTCTGCTATCTTTCTCTCACTATATATTGTTTTTATAAATTTTGGAATTTGTTTTATTAACGCCCATGTTTGGCTTCTTTTTTTACTGTAATAAGGTTTGTAGCCTTGAATTTCAATATGTTTAATTTCTGAAAATTCTTTTTTATAAATATTATAGGATGTATTATTTCCACACGTAATTACTTCGTGACCTCTTTCTTGGAGCAATTTTATAATCGAAATGGTTCTAGATATATGACCTAAGCCCCAATCTAGCGGAGCGATTAATATTTTTTTTTTCGTCTTCAGGATTTAAATTCAATGTTATGTTCGTTAATAAACTCTTTAATATCCTCAAGTCCAGTTTTTTTGGTTGACGATGTAGTAAAGTTTAAGGGAAAAGATTCCCATTCTTTTAGTAAGAAATTTTTATATTCATTAGTGTTTTCTTCAATCTCAACTTTCTTAAGTTTGTCAGCTTTCGTGAAACATATAACAAATGGTATTTTTTTCACTGCACAATACTCCATAAATTCAAGATCAATTTTTTGAGGTGGTACTCTAAGATCAATTAACAAAAATAGACAGACTAAGTTTTCTCTATTTTCTAAATATTTCAGTGTAAAGCTTTGAAATTCTTCCCTTATTTTTTTTGAAATTTTAGCATAACCATAACCAGGTAAATCTGCCAGATAGAAATTGTTATTTATTAAGAAATGGTTTATTAATTGCGTTTTTCCTGGCTTTCCAGAAGTTTTTGCTAGTTTTTTGCTATTGGTAAGTGCATTTATTAACGAGGACTTTCCAACATTGGATCTTCCAATAAAAGCGTATTCCGGGAGATTTGGTTTTGGACATTTTTTCCAGTCAGAATTACTACACAGGAAATCTGATTTGTTAATTTCCATAATTGTTATTTTACTTTTTTGTAGGTGTTTACGTGTCTGTCTTTTTTTTCTGGGTATATATCATCAATAGATATTAGAATTCCTGTTTCTTCTACATCACCAAATTTTGAGTTCATGGCTGTTCCAAATGTTTTCATAGAAGATGAAAGATTCATATATGCAGCAATTAAAGGTGGTAAAGAGCAATTTAATTCTTTAAGCTTTTTTGTCAATATCTTATAAGATTCCTTATAATCTAATTCTTGTATTTGTTCAATGAAATAACCTATGTCATGGTGTAATTCTAAGGGCTGTTTTGCGGAAATCCATTGGTCTTTATCTTTGAAAAAGTGGTTCATAAAACCAAGTATTAAGTCTCTTCCTTTTTTATTAAAGTCTAAATACATGGTTACTTTACCAAAAAAATATTTTATTTCTGGGTGGTCTACCACTAAAGCGCCCAGACCGTCCCATAAGTTGTCAAGAGAAAATATAGCTTTTCTATTTCCTGACCTAGGCTGGTATTCTGGTTGAACAAATGATCTGCCTAATTCAATTGTTAATCCCAATGTTTTGGAGTAGAAATCACTGCTAAAATCAAATAAATTATTGGTAGCTGTATTGTTGTACTTTGAAGAATTAATAACATCATTTCCTAGCATAAACCTATATCCTCCTATGATTTTTTTTTCTTCGGGATCCCAAACTATAAGTTGTTTGTAAAACGCTTCTTCTCTAGTATCAAATTCATCTAAATCATACGATTTTCCTGTTCCCCCACCGGCATTTCTAAAACTAAGTTCTCTAAGCCTACCGATTTCCATAGTCGCATTTGGATGGTTGTGGTAATCTACTATGTATATATCATGGTTACAATAATTGGTTTTTCTTACAAAAGTGTCTTTGTTTATTTCTTTTTCAAGAATAGAGGTTGATATAGGATTAATAATTTTTTTCATTTTTTATTGATTCTATAAATTCAAAATTAATATTGTTTTGTATTTTATATACATGATTTTTAATTGCTTGGGCCCATTCTGAATCATTTTTTTTGTTATCGAGAAGTTTTGGTTCTATGATCTTGCCCATGGTTATTTTAATTGTATTTCCTTTTTGTTTGAACATTTCATCCACAAGAAAAAACATTTCAATATTTATTTTTATGCCAATTAAGCTTCTCCATTTAGCAATTTTATAAAACCTATTTGAGTTTTGACCACTAATATAAACTGGATAAATTGGTTTGTTGTGTTTTTTGGCTTTTGTTACAAATGTTTTTCTCCATTCTAAGTCTTTTACAATTCCATTTTTTTTTCTTGAAACTAGACCCGATGGAAAAATCACAATGCATTTATCTGACTCAAATAACTTTTCAAGTCTTATTATATTTTCTCTTGAGTTCAAGCCATGTTTATTAATGGGTATAAAGTAAGGCTTAAAAGGTTCAATTTCCGATAGAATATCATTTACTAAAAACTTAATGTCTTTCCTGTATCTTCCTATTTCATTAATAAGTGCTAGTCCATCTAGGCCTCCAAGTGGGTGATTAGCCACTATAATAACTCCTTTTTTTCTCGGAATTTTCTCTAGCCCATAATTGCTCGATATTACCTGTAGTTCTTTTAAGCCTCCACTTATAAAATCAAGTTTTTCTTTTCCTGATAAATTTTTCAAAATGTTGTTTAGATCACGCTCGTGGAGTAAGGATTTGAATTTTCTTAACAAAAACCTTGGCATAAGCTTAAAAAAGCTAGGACTTTTTTTCTCAATTACTTTACCTATGTCAACATTTTTTTGAACGTCCATCGATCAAATATTATTTCATTTTAAAGTTAGCAAATTGTTGATAGAATAATATTGAAAAAAATAATACCCACATTTTACCACTTGTATTTTTTAAATCTTAACAGATTAAAATTCAATTATATTGTAACATATTTTATAATTAATCGTAAAAAGTTATCCACAAAGTTATATTAGTGGGAAAAAGTGGGTAAATTATTATTAGATTTACATTTAAAATTTGAGTCAATTGTCAGGATTTATAGGGGAATATTATTGTAAGCTAGATGTTAAAGGAAGAATGTTGATTCCTTCTGACGTTAGAAAACAACTATCTCCTGTTGATCAAGAACAATTTGTTGTTTCAAGAGGAGTTGATGACTGCCTTTCTATGTATACCTCTTCGGAGTGGATGGTGGTTATGAGCAAATTGAGAAAGCTCAATAGGTTTAAATCTAAGGATAGGAAATTTGCTCGTATGTTTCAAAAAGGTGCTACCAAAATTACTGTAGATAGTAACGGTAGACTGCTGCTTCCTAAGGGTTTACTTGGTTGGGCTGGGATTAAAAAAGAACTAGTTATTGTTGCAAATGTTGATTTGTGGGAATTATGGGATAAAAAAACCTATGAATCCATGATGAAAGATGACTGGGATGGTTTTGATCAATTGGCTCACGAGGTTATGGGGGAGTCTGCAGATGAAAGTTGATCAATATCATATACCAGTTCTTTTAAACGACGCCACTCAGGCTTTAATTTCTGACCCTTCTGGTTTTTATGTTGATGTCACTTTTGGTGGAGGAGGTCATTCTAGAGCAATTCTTGATCAAATTGATAACGGTAAGCTCTTGGCTTTTGACCAAGATGCTGATGCTTCTTTAAACCATATAACAGATTACAGATTTTCATTGGTTAGACAAAACTTTAGAAATATTCAAAACGTATTGGAGGCTTTTGGCCATGGTGTTCCTGTTGGCATCTTAGCAGATTTAGGAGTCTCTTCGTATCAGTTTGATAATCCAGAAAGAGGGTTTTCTTTTCGATTTGACGAAAGATTAGATATGAGAATGAATAAAGATGCAGTACTTGATGCTTGCGATCTGCTAAATTCTTATGATAAAAACCAGCTTGAAAATATTTTCTCTCAGTTCGGTGATTTTAAATCTGTGGAGTCTAAAAGGCTTGCCTCAAATATCATAGAGGCAAGAACTAAAAACAAATTAACTACCACTCAAGATTTAGTTTCATGTATTGAGTTTTTAGTACCTCAAAAAGTGAAAAATCAATTTTTAGCAAGAGTTTTTCAGTCTATAAGGATTGAAGTTAATCAGGAATTGAACGCTTTGGTTGAGTTTTTGAATCAGTTGCCAAAAGTTCTAAAAAATGAAGGAATCGTTTCGATTATTACTTACCATTCCCTTGAAGATAGACTGGTTAAAAACTTCTTTAAAACAGGGAATTGTAAGGGGGATTTAGAAAAAGATTTTTTTGGAAATATTTCTAAGCCGTTTGATTTGGTTAATAAAAAACCAATTGTTCCCGATGACGCTGAAATAAAATTAAATCCAAGAGCTAGAAGTGCAAAATTAAGAATTGCAAAAAAAAGAAAATGACAGTTTTTAAAGAAATATTTTCTGGAGATCTTTTCAAAAAAGGCATGGTGATTAACAATACTCCTTTTTTGGTTTATGTAACTTTTTTAATGGTTATTTATGTTGCATATGGATACCATGTAGATGGTGTTGTCTTAGAGATTTCTAAAAAAAGTAAGACTGGTGAAAAGTTATATTCAGAGTTGCAATCTGCCTTGGAGCTATACGACAAGGAAAGTCTTCAAAGCAAGGTAGTAAAAGAGACTGAGAAATGGGGTTTATATGAGTCGGTAGATCCACCGCTAATTATTCACAATAAGAATTCTGATAAATGAAAAAAAAAGAATCCTTAATTAGACTTTATTCAGTTTATTTTCTTGTCCTTTTTATGGGGTTGGGAATAGTTGTTCAAATATTTTATCTGCAAATATTTAAAGGTGAACAGTTGAAATCCGACGCTAATAAACAAATTTTTATTTCTAAAAAGGTATTAGCTCCAAGAGGAAATATTTATGCTTCTAATGAGCAAAAGACATCCCTTGCCCTTTCAGTTCCAAGATATAAGGTCTTTGTTGACTTGCTTACTATTCGAGAGCAAGATTTTACTGATAACATTTCTGATCTTTCAGACTCCTTAAGTGTACTTATAGATAGAAAAACATCTAATGAGTGGAAGTTAGAATTAGAAAACCAAAGGCTTGATAGTAACCGATACTTTTTTATTGCAAGAGGGTTAAGAAATGATCAAATAGAGCGGTTAAGAAAGTTTCCCATTTTTAATTTAGGCAAGTATAGGGGGGGGTGTATTATCATAAAATCTAACCAAAGAGTAAAACCCTATGGTATGCTTGCAAATAGAACTGTGGGATACGCCGTAGAAAATGATGGAAAAAAATCAATTTTAGTTGGTATTGAGGGTGCATTCAATGAGTATTTGAAAGGTCAGAACGGTCAAATGCTGATGGAGAAAATTAGGGGAAATGAATGGAAGCCAGTAGATGACGAACTATCTATTGAACCTGTCCCAGGAAGCGATGTTTATACTTCCATTGATGTAAATATTCAGGATGTTGCAGAGTCTGCACTATTAAAACAACTAAGAGAACAAAAGGCACAGAAAGGATGTGCGGTTTTGATGGAAGTTAAAACAGGATTTGTTAAGGCTATAGCTAACCTTTCATTTGACCCTAAGACTGAAACTTATTTTGAAGCTCAAAACCATGCAGTAGGCTTAGCTTCAGAACCAGGTTCAACATTTAAACTTGCTTCACTTCTAGTTGCCTTAGAACAGGGGAAGGTCGAAATAACCGATTCTGTAGATATGACAGGCAGATATGAATTCTACGATAATTACCTTACTGACGGAGGCAAAATTTACGGAAGAAATACGATTAAAGACGCATTTGAAAAATCATCTAATGTTATAAGTCAAATAATTTATGATAATTATAAAAAAGAGCCTCAGGAATTTATTGATGGATTAAAAGAAATTGGAATTCATCAAAAACTTGGTTTGTCAATACTAGGCGAGGGAGTTCCACTAATAAAAGAATCTTCAGATCCAACTTTTACTGGAATTACTCTTCCTTGGATGTCTATTGGTTATGAACTAAAAATGACCCCTCTCCAGACATTGGCTTTGTATAATGCAGTAGCAAATGAAGGAACCTTACTTCAGCCTCAATTTGTAAAATGTATTAAAAAGGGTAGCGAGATTCAAAAAGAATATAAGCCGAGAATTTTAAACGCATCTATTTGTTCAAAAGCTACACTTAGGGACCTAAAGGTGATGCTTGAAGGAGTTGTTGAAAGAGGAACTGCAAAAAATATAAAGGCTAGAGGATTTTCAATTGCAGGAAAAACAGGTACATCAAAAATTGCTCAAGGTTCTAAAGGATATGGAAATAAATACCAGGCTTCTTTTTGTGGGTATTTTCCATCAAAAGATCCGGTCTATAGTTGCATCGTGGTTGTTCAGGGCCCAACTAAAAATATTTTTGGGTCTGTAGTTTCTGGAACTGTCTTTAAGGAGATTGCAGATAAGGTCTATGCGCAAGAATTTCAAAAAGAAAATATTGTTTTAAAAGATACTCTTAATCGATACCCATACTCAAGAAGTGGAGATAAGATGTCTTTTTTAGTTGCATCTGAAAATATGAGAATACCTGTTGAAGATTTATCCAATAAATCTAACGAGTGGATATCTACAAGAACTGGTAAAGACGCTATTAAAATAATTCATAAAAAGATGCAAAAAGGATTGGTTCCGAATGTAGTTGGTATGGGATTGATAGATGCTACCTATATGCTGGAAAAGTATGGATTATTTGTGCAGCCTGTAGGGTCTGGAATAGTAAGAGAACAATCAATAAAAGCTGGTTTAAGAATCAATAAAGGTCAAAAAATCATTTTACAATTAGGATGAAATTACTAAAGGATATTATATATGGAATTAGAATAATTGAAATAAAAGGCAATACTAATATTGCTGTGGAAAATATAGCATTTGACTCTAGAGAAATTAACAATCTTTCTTTATTTATAGCTGTAAAAGGAGTCTCTCAAGATGGACATGATTTTATTCCTCAAGCTCAAAATAGTGGTGCATGCGCTATAATTTGTGAGAGTCTCCCCGAAATTTTAAACGACGAGATTACCTATATCAAAGTATTGGATAGTTCAAAGTCTTTAGGAATTGTAGCTTCAAATTTTTTCGACAATCCTTCTGAAAAATTAAAACTAGTTGGAATAACAGGAACCAATGGTAAGACTACTTGCGCTACATTATTATATGATTTGTATAGGTTAATGGGGTACAAAACTGGACTTATTTCAACTGTACATATTAAAATCCTTCACAAGACAATTCCTTCTACTCATACAACTCCAAACGCAATTAGAATCAACGAATTACTGAGTCAAATGGTTAAAGAGGGTTGTTCTTATGTTTTTATGGAGGTAAGTTCCCATGCTTTAGACCAAAATAGAGTCTCTGGATTATCTTTTGATATTGGAGTTTATACCAATATTTCAAGAGACCACATGGACTATCACCCTACCTTAAATGACTATATAGGTGCAAAGAAAAAGTTATTTAATTCTCTTAAAAATAATGCTGTAGCAATTGTAAACTTTGACGATCCTTATGGAGAAGAAATGGTTAGAGATATAATCGCAAAGCCACTTTCTTATGGACTGAAAGGCGATTTTGATTTTAAAGGAAAAATTGTTGAAAATAATATAAGTGGACTTTCTATAGCAATTGACGGATTTGAAATGACCTCTAGATTGATAGGAGAATTCAATGCTTACAATCTTTTGGTTGTTTTTGCAGTAGCTAAATCTCTTGGCGAAGAAGCTCTTACTGTTCTGACAATTATAAGTAATCTAAAAGCGCCAGATGGGAGATTTGAGTACATCGTTTCTCCCAGTAATGTTACTGCAGTAATTGACTATGCTCATACTCCAGATGCTCTTGAAAATGTTTTGAAGACATTGGTTAGTCTAAAAAGCGATAAAGAAAAGATATTCACTGTATTTGGATGTGGGGGAGACAGAGACAAGGGCAAGCGTCCATTAATGGGTGAAATTTCATCTGTTTATAGCGACAGGGTGATAGTTACTTCTGATAATCCTAGAAGCGAAAAGCCAAGTGAAATTATTAAGGAAATTGTATCTGGAATTCCAAAGTCTAAATCCTCTAAAGTATTAACTGTTCAAGATAGAAGACAAGCAATTAAAGTTGCTTGTGAATTAGCAGAAAGTGGAGATGTGATTTTAATTGCCGGAAAAGGCCATGAGAAGTATCAAATCATCAGAGACGAGAAATTACATTTTGATGATTTAGAAACTACTATAGAAATTTTCAAACAAATACAACAATAATGCTTTATCATTTTTTTAATTATATAAATCAAAATTTTGACTTTCCTGGTTCAGGATTATTCGAATTTATCTCATTTAGAGCCGGGATGGCTGTAATTACTTCACTTGTGATCACTCTTGTTTTTGGAGGAAGGCTAATTAAATTCTTACAGAGAAAACAAGTTGGGGAGTCTATTAGAGATTTGGGTTTAGAAGGACAAATGGTGAAGGCAGGAACACCTACAATGGGTGGAGTTATCATTTTAGCTGGTATCATAGTACCAACCATGCTTTTCGCCAAGTTAGATAACATTTACATTCAATTAATGCTTGTTGCAACTGTTTGGCTGGGGTTGATTGGTTTTCTAGACGATTACATTAAAGTATTCAAAAAAAATAAAAAAGGATTAGCTGGAAAGTTTAAAGTAATTGGACAAATTGGAGTTGGAATAATTGTAGGAGCTTCTATGTATTGGAGCGATTCTGTGACAATTAAATCCAAAACTTATTACAACACAGAAATTCTAGCCGAGCAGCAAGAGAGTTCGCAAGAAACTAAAAGTTATTTCTGGGAAGAGACAAAATCACTTAAAACTACAATTCCATTTGTTAAAAATAATGAGTTTGATTATTCGTGGCTAATTAGCTGGATAAGCCCTGAGTTGTCCAAATATTCGTGGTTAGTATTTATCCCTATTATCGTAATTATTGTTATTTCAGTATCCAATGGCGCTAATTTAACTGATGGACTGGATGGTCTTGCAACCGGAACTAGTGCAATTATTGGTATAACATTAGCCATCTTTGCTTACCTCTCAGGTAATTTAGTTTTTTCTGATTATTTAAATATTCTCTATATCCCAAATTCATCTGAGCTTGTGATTTTTATTAGCTCATTTGTTGGAGCATGCATTGGGTTTTTGTGGTACAATTCATTTCCTGCAAAAGTTTTCATGGGCGATACAGGAAGTTTGGCTTTGGGTGGTATAATTGCCGTTTTCGCTATAGCCATTAGGAAGGAATTATTAATTCCAGTTTTCTGCGGAGTTTTTCTTATAGAAAATTTAAGTGTTGTTCTCCAAGTTTCTTATTTCAAATACACCAAAAGAAAATTTGGAGAGGGTAGAAGAATCTTTTTAATGTCTCCAATTCACCATCATTACCAAAAGAAAGGAATTCACGAGGCAAAAATAGTCTCAAGGTTTTGGATTCTTGGTATTCTACTGGCAGTTCTTTCCATTGTAACTCTAAAACTTAGATGATAAAAAACTTTCAAAATATTGTGGTTTTAGGTGCTGGAAAAAGTGGTATTGGCGCAGCGGTACTGGCTAAGAAAAATAATTTAAATGTTCTGCTCTGTGACGATTCAAATATATCCAAGGAATCTACCAATACTTTAAGAGAATTTGGAGTTGAATATTACCAAGTGGATTATATGCCATTTATTTCCTCTGTTCAAGATGTTTTAGTTGTTAGCCCTGGAATCGATAATGACCATCAATTAGTAAAATATTTTATAAAAAGTTCCAAACCCATTATAAGTGAAATTGAATTTGCAAGCTATTTCTGCAATGCAAAAAAAATATGTATTACTGGAACTAATGGAAAGACCACTACCACTTTAATGGTTACTTACATTTTAGAGAATGCAGGATACAATGTAAAAGCGGTTGGGAATATTGGTCAAAGTTATGCCATGTCAGTAGCTTTAGAAAATATGGACTACTATGTTATTGAACTTAGTAGTTTCCAATTAGATAGAATGTACGATTTCAAATCTGACATTTCAATAATTCTAAATATTTCTCCAGATCATTTAGATAGATACCAACAAGATTTCACAAAATATTCGAAAAGTAAATTTAGGATTTGTCAAAACATGTCCAAAAGTGATTGTCTAATTTATAACCACGACGATAAAGTAATATCAGAATGGATTAAGTCTCAAGATGAAGTCTCTTACGAATTAGCTCCAGTTTCCATAAATGAGAAGTTACTCAAAGGATCTTGGTTAGAAAAAGAACAAATAAAAATCAGTATAAACAATAAAAAACAAACAATTATGTCCATTCATCAATTGGCCCAACAAGGCAAGCACAATTTATTTAATTCTATGGCTGCGGGAGTTGCAGCAAGAGTATTAGATATTAGAAAAGAAATTATCCGAGACAGTCTAGCGGATTTTCAAAATGTAGAACATAGATTGGAGGATGTTGCCAAAATCCATGGAATTAATTTTATAAATGATTCAAAGGCGACAAATGTCAATTCAACATGGTATGCTTTAGAAAGCATGCAGCAACCAACTATTTGGATTGTTGGAGGAATAGATAAAGGAAATGATTACTCGATATTAGAGGGACTTGTAAAACAAAAGGTTTTAGGAATTGTTTGCTTAGGAAAAGATAATTCTAAGATTAAAGAGGCTTTTGGTTCCATAGTAGATTCTTTTTATGAAGCTGAATCAGCGGATCAAGCAGTACAAATTAGTTATAGAATTGCTAAAAAAGGATTTAATGTATTGCTATCTCCTGCTTGTTCTAGTTTCGATTTATTTAAGAATTATGAAGATAGAGGGCATCAATTTAAAAATGCTGTAAGAACATTATAATTTTTGTAGATGAATATACTTAAGCAAAAATCTATAAGAAAACAGCTCCTTAACAAAAGAAAAGAATCTTTGAATTCCTTCTCTTCTATAGAGCACAGGCTTGAATTTTTTTCTGATAAGCTAGAGAAAATATGGATCAACGATTCCAAATCTACAGACACTGGAGCTACAGCATATTCTTTGTCAAAAATACAAGGGCCAATTATTTGGATAGTAGGCCAAAACCAATCACCAAGAGATTTGGACATTCTTGAGGATTTAGTTTTGTCGAAAGTAACAGAGATAATCTATTATGGAAAACATGAAACCAATATAAAATATCTGTTTGGCTCTAAAATTAAATACTCTCAATTGTCAAACATTAAGGATTCGGTGAATATGGCTATAAATAATCCTACTAAAAATATAAATGTTCTTTTCTCTCCAGCTTGCTCAAGTTATATCACTCATCAAAACTACCAGTTAAGAGGAGATTATTTTAAAAATTTAATTCACAGTATAGATTAATGCAACAGCTAATTGAGAAATACTTAAAGGGGGATAAAGTAATTTGGACAATTATAATATTACTTTCATTGTATTCAATAGTTATGGCTTACAGCTCAAGTTCTAATTTAGCATTTAGAATTTCAGGTGGAAATGTTGCTCCTTACGTTATCAAGCATACTTTAATTATAATAATTGGAATTATTCTGATTATTTATTTGCAGTTTTTTCCATACAAGTATTTTTCACGATTATCCCAGATAGGAATTTTTGTTTCTATTGTTTTATTATTTGTTACACTCTTATTTGGGGTCAGTAAAGGAAATGCTTCAAGATGGATAATGGGTTTTCAACCTTCAGATTTTGCGAAATTAGTTTTGATCATCTATGTCTCGCGTATGCTTACCAATATGAAGGAAGACATTAAGGATTTTAAAAAAGGTTTAATACCTATTTTATGGCCTGTAGCTCTAATTTGTGGCTTAATTCTCCCCGCAGATTTTTCTACAGCAGCGATGTTATTTACCGTTTGTTTTACAATGATGTTTATAGGAGGTGCTAAAATAAAGCATTTAGGATCTATTATAGGAACTGCTTTTCTAGGTTTTGCTTTTTTAATTCTTGTCAATATTGCAATTCCTGGTTTTTTACCTAGAGTGGATACTTGGGAAAAAAGAATGATGAGCTTTGGAAGTGGTGAGAAACAAGAAAATTACCAAGCAGAAATGGCAAAACGAGCAGTCGCAAATGGATTTTTATTTGGAAAAGGTCCGGGGAAAGGGCATGTTAAAAATGATTTATATTCTGCTCAATCAGATTTTATTTATGCTTCTTCTATTGAAGAATTTGGCTCGATAATCGGAGGAATAGGATTGGTTATTTTATATATGATTTTATTTTTCAGAGCGATTAGAATTATGAATAAAGTGGATAGTAAATTTGCTTCTTTTATTGTATTTGGATTAAGCTTTATGCTAATCTTCCAATCTTTTATAAATATGGGAGTTGGGGTAAATTTATTCCCTGTCACCGGACAACCTTTGCCTTTAATTAGTATGGGTGGAACTTCTATATTATTTACCTGTATTTCTTTGGGAATAATTTTAAATGTTAGTACAACAGTATATAAAGATTCTGAAAATGTCTAGCTATAAAATAATCATTAGTGGTGGTGGAACTGGAGGGCATATTTACCCAGCTATTGCAATTGCAAAGAAAATATTAGAAATAAGTAAAGATTCGGAAATACTATTTGTTGGAGCAAAAGGGAGAATGGAAATGGAAAAAGTTCCAGAAGAGGGCTTTGAAATTGTTGGGCTAAATGTTGTGGGCATCCAAAGATCTCTGTCTATAAATGCAATTCTTAAAAACCTAAAGTTTCCTTTTCTACTTTTAAAAAGTTTCAATCATGCAAGAAAAATAATTAAGGATTTTCAACCAAATATTGTGGTTGGTGTTGGTGGCTATGCAAGTGGACCAACTTTAAGAATGGCACACAGTTTAAAAATTCCTACATTAATTCAAGAGCAGAATTCTTATGCCGGTCTAACCAATAAGTGGCTGAGTAAAAAAACTAAAAAAATCTGTGTTGCATATGAAAATATGAATCAATTTTTTGAGACAAATAAATTGGTTTTAACTGGCAATCCAGTAAGAAAAGACATTGAAAATTTAGATGCTAAGTTGTTGGATGCTAAAACCTATTTTAAAGTTTCTAAGAATGAAAAAGTGATTTTAGTTTTAGGAGGAAGTTTAGGAGCAAAATCTATCAATGAAGGAATCTTAAATTCTATTGATACAATCAAAGATCAACCAATTAAATTACTGTGGCAAGTTGGCAAAAGATATTTTGACTCTATTGAAAATCAATTAAACCAAATTAATATTCCCAATGTAAAAGCCTTAGCATTTATTAAAAGAATGGATTTAGCTTATTCTCTTGCGGATCTAGTAATCTCTAGAGCGGGTGCATTGTCTATTAGTGAACTTACTTTAGCAGGTAAGCCAAGTATTTTGGTTCCATCCCCCAACGTTTCAGAAGATCATCAGACTAAAAATGCAATGTCTTTGGTTAATAAATCTGCTGCTATTCTTATTGAGGATAAAGACACCGATTCCCTTTTAAGAACCGCCTTGGATTTACTTAAGCAAGAAAATCAGTTGAACACCATTTCTAAAAATGCAAAAAAAATGGGAAAGCCTAATGCTAGTGATGATATTGTCAATGAAATATTTAAACTTATTTCTTAATGAATTTAGATAATTTTAAATCCATATATTTTATTGGAATTGGTGGGATAGGTATGAGCGCATTGGCTCATTATTTTGTAAATCAAGGGGCTAAGGTAAGTGGTTATGATAGAAGCAAAACAGAATTAACTATAGAGTTAGAAAAAGTCGGCGTTGAAATATCTTACGATGAAAATATAGATTCTTTAAAAGATCTTCAAAATATCCAATTGGTAATTTTTACTCCTGCAATAGATTCAAAAAATATATATTTCGAATATTTTAAAAAATCCCAGGTTCCTTTATTAAAAAGATCTCAAATACTTGGTGAAATTACAAAACCACTAGATACAATTGCAGTTGCAGGAACTCATGGCAAAACAACAACTAGTTCTATTATTGCTCATATTTTAACATCAGATAATAAAGATGGGCTTTGTTTCATAGGTGGAATTACTTCAAATTACAAGTCTAATTTTTTAATAGGAAAGGGAAATTTTTCAGTAGTAGAGGCGGATGAATACGACCGTTCATTTATGAACCTATTTCCAGATACAATTGTATTGACATCTATGGATGCTGATCATTTGGATATTTATGAAAATAAAGATTTTTTGGTAGAAGCATTTAAGGATTTCACCAATTTATTAAGCGATAAAAAAAAGTTGATTGTAGAAGAAAATATCAGTCATTTCTTCAAAGAAAATTTGTCCTATGGTTTTAAAAAAGACAATGATTTACAAATTATAAATGTTCAAATTAAAGAAGGCTTGTATTTGTTTGACATTGTCTTTAACAATCAAACTTACCAGAACTTCGTATTTAAAATGCCTGGAAGTTATAATTTATTAAATGCTGCAGGTTCTATTTTAGCATGTTTAATTAATGGAATAACTGTTGATAGTATAAAAAATGGACTCCAAAGCTACTCTGGAGTTAAAAGAAGATTTGATGTTCAGCTAAGCCTTCCGAAACTTATCTATATTGATGATTATGCACACCATCCTAAAGAGATTGATTCTCTATTAAGTGCTGTAAAGTCTTTTTATCCACAAAAATTTGTCGTTGGGGTGTTTCAACCACATTTGTTTTCCAGAACTAGAGATTTCATGGATTATTTTGCAGAAAGTTTATCCGGATTTGATCAAATTTTTTTGTTGCCTATTTATCCTGCAAGAGAAGCTCCTATTGAGGGTATAGATTCTTCGGTTTTAATACAAAAAATTAAAAATAACAATAAGAGAATAATTAATTCAGTAAGTGAACTTTTCAATTTCATTAACCGAGACTTAGATATGGTTTTACTTACAATAGGAGCTGGTGATATCGATCAATGGCCAAAACAAATAAAAAAAATTGCTTTGAATGCTTAAGAAAATAGGTAAAATATTTTTTTGGATTTCTATTCTCTCAGGATGGATTGTGTTATCTGGTTTTGTTTCCAGTTTTTACCAAGATATAAAACTTAAGAAAGTGCAAATTAATTTCATAGAGGACAATCTTCACGAATTTATTACAAAGTCTGAAGTAAATTCCATGTTGTCTTTAATGGGGATTGTCGAAAAAGTTACCTTAAAGCACGAAATTGATTTTTCTCATATTGAAACAAAACTTTTAAATCATTCTGCAATTAATAGTGCTGAAGTTTATTTTAATAACAATGGAAATCTTGAAGTAAATATTAAAAAAAGAACCCCAATTGCTAGGTTTGTAAGCCCTGTCTATGAAAAGAATTTTTATATAGATGATAATGGATTTCTTATGCCACTTTGTAGCACTTATGTTTCTAGAGTCCCTATTTTTTCAGGTAAAATAAATATTCCTGAAAGATTAAACCTCTATGTTTTAGATAGCCTTCATAAGTCCCCAGATTTTCAAAAAATTTATAAAATGAGTAAATTAATTAACAATGACTCGTTCTTAAAATCTCAAATTGTTCAAATCTACATCAACAATAATGGCTACTTTGAGTTTATTCCAAGAATAGGTAACCAAAGAATTTTGTTTGGATCAACAGAGAATATGGAGAAGAAATTTAAAAAAATTAAACTTTTTTATAAAAATGGCCCACAGCCAAAAGACTTAAATAAGTACGATACACTTAATGTATTATATGAAAATCAAATAATCTGCTCAAAAAGAAACTAAAATGGATGCACCAGAAATAATTGTAGGACTAGATATTGGAACCACTAAAATTGCTTGTTTGGTTGGTAGAAAAACGGATCATGGGAAAATTGAAATATTGGGTATTGGTAAGGCGCCCAGCTTAGGAGTTACTAGAGGAGTAGTTTCTAATATTGAAAAGACTGTTCAGTCAATTAGAGCTGCTGTTGAAGAAGCAGAATCTAAATCTGGAATTGAAATAAAAGTGGTAAATGTTGGAATTGCTGGTCAACATATCAAGAGTCTTCAGCACAGAGGAATGATTACTAGAGATTCTATTGAAGAAGAAATTTCTCAAAAAGATGTAGACGAGTTAATTGAAGATATGTATAAATTAGTGATGATGCCAGGAGAGGAAATTATTCATGTTCTGCCCCAGGAATACATTGTCGATAGACAGCCCGGAATAAAAGATCCTATTGGTATGTCGGGAGTTCAATTAGAGGCAAATTTTCATATTATCACCGGCCAAATGGCAGCTGCAAAAAATATATTTAAGTGTGTTAGTAAAGCTGGTCTCGAAGTAGCAGAATTAGTTCTTGAGCCACTTGCATCTTCTTCGGCCGTGATTAGTAATGAAGAAAAAGAAGCTGGTGTAGCTTTAGTAGATATTGGTGGAGGAACTACTGATATTGCCATCTTCCACGATGGAATTATTAGACATACTGCAGTAATTCCTTTTGGGGGAAATGTAATTACAGAAGATATTAAAGAAGGTTGTACAATTATGCACAGGCAAGCAGAACTTTTAAAAACCAAGTTTGGAGCTGCAGTTACTCAAACCAATCAAGACAACGAAGTAGTTTGTATCCCAGGATTGAGAGGAAGAGACCCCAAAGAGATATCAGTCATGAATTTAGCAAATATTATCAATGCTAGAATGTCAGAAATATTAGAACATATTTATTATGAAATTAAAAATTCTGGATTTGAGAAAAAATTAATTGGTGGTATTGTTGTAACAGGTGGAGGATCCCAACTTAAGCATATGAACCAATTGATAGAATTCACTACTGGAATGGATTCTAGAGTTGGTTATCCAAATGAGCACTTAAGTTCCAATACCAATATTAACGTCACTTCCCCATTATTTGCAACAGGTGTTGGGTTAGTAGCCAAAGGATTTGAGAAATTTGAATTATTAAAGTCAAGAAACGAAAAAATAAATACAAGAATGCATTCCCAAAAAAATAAGGGAAGCTTTTTTGAAAAGATTAAAACATTTTTTGACGAAAAAGTAGATTAACAATTAAAAATAAAATCATGATGAAATTTGATTTACCTAAAGAACAATCTTCCATTATCAAAGTAATTGGTGTTGGTGGTGGTGGAAGTAATGCTGTAAACCATATGTACCGCCTAGGAATAAAAGGGGTAGACTTTGTAGTTTGTAATACGGACCATCAAGCATTAGACACAAGTCCTGTACCTACTAAAATTCCCTTAGGACAAAGTTTAACAGAAGGAAGAGGAGCTGGTTCTATCCCAGATGTAGGTAAAAATGCAGCAATTGAAAACCTAGAGGATGTCAATGAAATTCTTGCAAAAAATACCAAGATGATCTTTGTAACTGCTGGTATGGGTGGAGGAACTGGAACTGGTGCAGCGCCAGTGATTGCACAAGCAGCTAAAGACATGGGAATATTAACTGTTGGTATTATAACTGTTCCATTTACTTTTGAAGGAAGAAAGCGAAGAACGCAGGCCGAAGAGGGCATTGAGAAAATGAGAGAGTCTGTAGATACCTTATTGGTGATTAACAATGACAAACTAAGAGAAATGTTTGGTAATTTGACACTTGTAAATGCATTCGAAAATGCCGATGATGTTTTGGCTATAGCTGCTAAAGGAATTGCAGAAGTAATTTCTGTAACTGGACAAATTAATGTTGATTTTAACGATGTCAATACCGTTATGAAAGATAGTGGAGTTGCTATTATGGGTTCAGCAGAGGCAGAAGGTGAAAACAGAGCGATAAAATGTGTTGAAAATGCATTGAATTCTCCACTTCTAAATGACAACAATATTGATGGTGCTAAATATGTTTTACTCAATATTACTTATGGAACACAAGCGGTTTTAATGGATGAAATTTCAGATATAACAGATTATATCCAAGAAGAGGCAGGAAGTACAGCTGATGTTATTTGGGGTCATGGATATGATGAATCTCTTGGCGATAAATTATGTGTTACTATTATTGCAACAGGCTTTAATACAACTCCTCATACTGGTCTTTCTATGAAAGCTCCAAAGAAAAATATAATGAATTTAGAAGACGATTCACCCGAAATTATTACTAATGAATCAGAACAGTTAAGCGAGCCAGTAACAAATACTGTTGAGGAAAGTTTTGAAGAAACCCCTGAACTAAACCCTTCAGAAAGTGCAATGAAAAGATATGTTCTTGAAGAAGATGATGAAATTAGTGAGGAAAATGAAATAACTAATGATGCTGAAGAATCTGACAACTCTAACCTTTACGAACAAAACACACAACAAAATGACGGTAAAGTAAGATTCTTACTGGAAGATGATGAAATGCCCAACTTAGATACTGACTTAAAGCAATCTGAAAATACTCAGATTTTGGAGGCTGATTTAATGACTGCAAATGATGAGGAAAAAATAGTGGACCAAGTAAAGCAAGTAGAATCAAAGGCAATTTCTGACGAACGTTTAGAAAGAATAAAAAAAGCCACAGATAAATTAAGATCTCCATTGGGTCTAAATGAAATGGAAAGTGAGCCTGCTTATAAAAGAAGAAATGTAGACCTTAAGGATGTAAAATACTCTGATGATTCATCTAGTTCAAGGTATACTTTGTGGGAAAATATCAACGATAGCGGAGAAAAAGAAACTGGATTAAGTGACAACAACAGTTTCTTACACGACAACGTAGATTAATATGGGAAAAATAGAGGATCAAATCCCTGTTGATTTAAAAACAGCAATGTTTGCAAAAGATAAGGTTAAATTAGCTGCATTAAGAGCTGTGAAATCTGCTTTTTTATTAGAAAAAACAAAAGAAGGTTTTTCTGGAAATATTTCGGACGACCAAGCTCAGCAAATCATATCAAAGCTACATAAGCAAAGAATGGATGCATACCAAATTTATGTAGATCAGAAAAGAGAGGATTTGGCGAATGAGGAGATTGAACAGGCAAATGTTTTAGAAATTTATTTGCCTAAACAATTATCCGAAGAAGAATTGACCAAAGAGTTAAAAAATATTATAGATTCCCTTGGAGCATCTTCAATGTCAGATATTGGTAGAGTAATGGGCAAAGCAATGGGCTTATTAAAAGGCAAAGCAGATGGGAGTTTAATTTCCAAAATCACCAAAGAGCTACTGAGTTAGATGGAGTTTTTGGATCCAGAAATAGAGCAGTATGCTCTTGAACACAGTGAGGAAGAATCCACTATCTTAAACGAACTAAATAGACAAACCCATTTAAAGATTCTTCAGCCTAGAATGCTTTCTGGCCATTTACAGGGTAGAATATTAAGTATGTTGTCTCAATCAATTCAACCAAAAACTATTCTTGAAATTGGGACTTACACCGGATATAGTGCACTTTGTATGGCTGAAGGATTACAAAATGATGGGGTACTGTATACAATAGATATTAATAAGGAACTAGTACCATTTGCTCAAAAATATTTTAACAAATCATCTTATAAAAACCTAATTAAAATGATGGTTGGAAATGCCTTGGAGATAATTCCTGAGTTGAATTTTAAATGGGATCTTGTTTTCATTGATGCAGATAAAGAAAATTATTCTAATTATTTTGACTCTGTTATAGAAAAAGTAAACAAAGGAGGTATGATAATTGCTGATAATGTACTGTGGAGTGGAAAAGTAACAAGACCAAATTCTGAAAATGACATTGAAACTAAGGCATTAAAAACTTTCAATGAAAAAGTGAATTCTGACAGTAGAGTTAGCAACGTATTAATGCCAGTTCGTGATGGCATGATGATAATGATAAAAAAATAATAACCTTCCTATTTTATTTTTATTATTTTTAAAAAAATATTTTAATCAAAATTAAATTTTAAATATGAAATTTTATACCAAACTAATTTTTACTTTTTTTATTTCCATTAATTTTTTATTTGTAAAAGCAGATGAAGGCATGTGGCTTCCTATGTTATTGGGAGAAGCAACTTATAAAAACATGGTTGAATGTGGAATTAAATTAACCCCTGAGCAAATTTATAATGCCAATAATTCTAGTTTAAAAGATGCGATAGTTGCTCTTGGTGGTGGGTTTTGTACAGGTGAAATAATATCCGATCAAGGTCTAATGATGACTAATCATCATTGTGGCTTTGGAACAATTCAAGCCAATAGCTCTACAGAAAATGACTATTTAACTGATGGTTTTTGGGCAATGACTAAAGAACAAGAAATTCCAGCAGACTTCGGAGTCTGGTTTTTGAATAATATTAGCGATGTCACTGATAAAGTTTTAGAAGGTGTTAAAGATGGAATGGATGAAGGGGAAAGAAATAAAATTATAAGAAAAAACATGAGTGCATTAAAGACTACTGCTTCAGAAGGTAAAAATAAAGATGATTTTGCAGTTCAGGTTAAGTCTTTTTACTACGGAAATCTGTATTACATGCTTACTTATAATATTTTTAATGATGTTAGGTTAGTTGGCGCACCTCCGAGTTCAGTTGGGAAGTTTGGTGGAGATACTGACAATTGGATGTGGCCAAGACATACTGGAGATTTCACCATGTTTAGAGTCTATGCTGATAAGGAAAACAATCCTTCTTCTTACAACCAAGACAATATGCCTCTAAAACCCAAACATTCTCTTCCAGTTTCAATTGCTGGTGTAAAGGATGGAGATTATGCTATGATTATGGGCTATCCTGGAAGTACAGATAGATTTTTAACTTCTTGGGGGGTAAAACAAGCTGTTGATATAGAGCAACCAGCTAGAGTTAAAATAAGGGGAATTAAATTAGACATTATGGACCAAGAAATGTCTAAAAGTCAAAAAGTTAGGATTCAATACGCTTCCAAGTATGCTAGAGTAAGTAATTATTGGAAATATTTTATTGGTCAAAGTGAACAACTAGTTAAAAATAGAGTTTTTGATAAAAAGCAGAAAATTGAGAATTCCTTTACTACTTGGTATAAAAACAATGAGTTGGATAAAACCTATTCTGAATCTCTTTCTCTTATAGAAAACGCACTTAAAAACTCATCTAAATATACTATTCCAAAAGTATATTTTCAGGAAGCTGTTGTTGGTTCTGAGCTTATACTATTCATGCTAAGAAACCTTAGTCCAAGAACACCACTATTTAAAGCCCTTAGTTCTGGGGAGGGTATTAAAGATGCAAAAGATAATTTTTTAAAGTTAGCCGAATCATTTTATAAGGATTACAATGCAACAATAGATGAAAATACTTTAGCAGCAGTACTTTCACTTTATGCAAATGATGTCCCTAAAGAATTTCAGCCAGAATTATTAATAAGTTTAGACGATAAATACAAAGGAGACTTTAAAAAAGTTGCTTCAAATTATTTCAAGAAAAGCCCCTTTAAATCTTACGATTTATTTAAGGCATGGCTTACTAGTGATAAACTTTCTGTAAAAATGATAGAAAAAGATCTGGTATATCAATTAAAAAACGAATTTTTAGATGTTTACAGAGCAAAAGTGATTACTCCTAACTCAGCCTTTGATAGTGATTATAAAAAAGGAATGAGATTATTTGTAGATGGTTTACAAAAAATGGGAATGAATAAGGCTTCCGATGCAAATTCAACCATGCGTTTTACTTATGGTAATGTTCTTTCTTACAAACCAGCAGATGCTGTTCATTATGACTTTTATACCACTTTAGAAGGAGTAATGCAAAAAGAAGTAATAACAGAGGATAAAAACCACGAATTTTATGTGCCACAAAAACTTAAGGATTTATATTACGCCAAGGATTTTGGGCCCTATGCAAGAAAAGAAGATGGAAAATTACCGGTAGGCTTCCTGTCTAACAACGATATTACAGGTGGAAATTCTGGGAGTCCAGTTATCAATGCTCATGGAGAGTTAATTGGTACTGCCTTTGATGGCAATTGGGAAGCAATGAGTGGTGATATTTATTTTGAGCCTAATATTCAAAGAACAATTTCTGTTGATATAAGATATTCTTTATTTATTATTGACAAGTATGCTGGCGCAAAACATTTAATTGATGAGATGAATATTGTAACAGACAGACATATAGAAGAAAAGCCAGAAACAAGCCCTGCCTCTGCTAATCCTGTTCCAGAAAAATAGACTTTTATTTATTTAATTGTTGTTTGAAATTCCTTTACAATTAAATTTCTTGCATTCTCAGTTGGACTAATTTTTTTGGATGCAATAGATTCAAATATTTTAGCACTCAAGTCTAGTCCTGAGGATTCAGCAGATAGGTTGTTTATCGCTACATTTAAAATTTGAATGGTTTCATCCTTAGCGTTTAAAACCGTTTTCCAAGATTTAGGATGAATATAAACTTGTTGAGACATATTGTGGGTATATTCTTCTCTTACTATTTTTAATAATTCTCTATGCAGAGTTATTGCATTCATTCCATTTTTATGAGTTCTAATAATCATATTGTTTGGATCAATTCTCTCCAAAAATAAAATAACTCTTTCGTAGGCCTGTATCTGTAAAGGGAAAAATGTTTTTGTTTTTTGAATGTCAATCTCTTTCTCATTTTCATGGATACTTTTATTATGAAAATGTTGCAACATCAAATAGGTGGCAACTAAGATTCCCGCAAGTGGTATAGATAATATTAATACATCTTTCATATTTGTTGTTACGAATAAATTCCTGAATTGTTACAATAGTGAATAACCTGTTTATTTCTTTTTTTAAAATCAACTTAATATAGATTCAAATCATGTAATTTAATTTTTAAAATTGATTTTATGGAAATTATATCCGACAGAGTAAATAGACTATCAGAATCTGCAACCATAGCAATGGCACGTAAAGCTAGAGAGTTAAAATCTCAAGGGATTGATATTATTAGTTTGAGTTTAGGTGAGCCAGACTTTAATACTCCAGATTTTATTAAAGATGCTGGAAAAGAGGGTATTGATAAAAACTTTTCAAAATATATGCCTGTGAATGGTTATCAGGACTTAAGGGAAGCTATTTCAAATAAATTTAAAAGAGACAATGGTATAGAATACAATACAGAGCAAATTGTTGTTTCTACAGGAGCCAAACAATCCATTGCCAATGTTGTTCTAAGTTTAATTAATCCTGGAGATGAGGTTATTGTCCCAGCTCCATATTGGGTAAGTTATGCGGAGATAATTAAAATGGCAGAGGGTGTTCCTGTTTTTATTGACACTTCTATTAAAAATGATTTTAAGATTTCACCCTCAGAACTTCAAGGTGCTATCACTAATAAAACAAAAATGATGATTTATAGTTCACCCTGTAACCCATCGGGAAGTGTTTATTCAAAAGAAGAGTTAAGATCTTTGGCAGATGTCCTAGTTAATTATCCTTCTATTACGGTTTTAAGCGATGAAATCTACGAGCACATAAATTTTACTGGAAGTTATTTTTCTATTGGAGCTTTCCCAGATATGTATAACCAAGTGGTTACAATAAATGGTGTTTCTAAATCTTTTGCAATGACCGGTTGGCGTCTGGGATATATTGGGGCACCCCTTCATATTGCACAAGCATGTACTAAAATCCAAGGTCAATTTACATCAGGAACATCAAGTATTTCTCAGCGTGCTGCAATTGCAGCAGTTTCTGCAAATCCATCCGAAATACATGAAATGAGAGACGCTTTTTTAAGTAGGAGAGATTTCATATTAGAGGAATTAAATAAAATTAAAGGCATAAATATTAACCAGCCTCAGGGAGCATTTTATGTTTTTCCAGATGTTAGTGCTTTTTTCAATAAATCCTATGGGAATTTTAAAGTTACCAACTCTGATCAACTTGCAATGTATATTTTGGAAACTGCTAAAGTTGCAGTTGTTACTGGAAATGCTTTTGGTTCTCCCAATTGTATAAGAATTTCTTATGCTTCTTCCATGGAAAAACTTAAAGATGCAATGGATAGAATTGCAACAGCATTAAATAACTTGAATTAGACTCCTATATTTCTGAATTTATTGCTTTAACTGGGCTTGTTTTAGAACTTATTATGGATGGTAAAATCATAGTTATTAGACAAAAAATAAAAGCACTAAAATTTAAAATAATGATGGTCGATAAAGGATAGTCCATTGGTACTGCGTCGAGGTAGTAATTTTCTTGAGATAGTTTTAGAAATTCAAATTTATTTTGCAATTGAATAATTAAAATAGCCAAACTATTGCCTGCTAAAAACCCATAAAAAAGTAAAATACCACCATGAGATACAAATATTTTTATTAAGGAAATATTCTTCATTCCTAAAGCTTTAAGAATGCCAATCATTTTTGTTTTTTCTACAATTAATACAAGTAGTGCACAAGACATATTAATTACTGCAACGGCAATCATTAGTCCTAAAATGATGTAAACGTTCTGATAGATTAAGTTTAACCACGAGAAAATTTCTTGGTGTTGTTCTTCAATAGTTGTTATTTTAAATTCTGGGCCAAAGTCGAGTTTTAGTTGATCCTTAATAACACTTTTTTTCTCTTCATCTTTGGTGTATATTTCTAAACCACCCGTATAATATTGTTCACTTCCCAAGCTATTACTAAACTTTATTTCTTTATTACTAGATGTGAAAGAAATAATTAATGTATCCGCAATTGATATAAGATTGTTTTGCTCAAAATTATCTACTTCGTAACCAATTAAATTTATTTGAGTATCCACATTGGTTGGAATTTCAAATTGATTATTTGTAACAATTTTATTGTTGCCCCAGTCAAATATCATTTTGCCATTTTTTGAAAAGTTATCGGCATTAAATTCTATTATTGAAGAATCTTCTCTGAATGAAGAGGAAACCTTAAGTTGCATTCCCCATTTATTTATTTTTTGGAGATATTTAAGATCTATGAAAATAAATTTAGAATCAATTTTGTTAAGTCCCGTTTCGTAAATCCCTCCTATTGTTAAATTTCTTTGTTTTGGTTTTCCGTCGGAAACAAAAAATGCAGATACTTTGTCATTGATTGTTAAGTTTAGTTTTTTGCAAATCTCCTTGGAAATAACTATTGTATCATTAATTTTTTTGGATTTACTAGGATATTTTCCTTCTACTAAATAGTCATTAAAAAATGAGTTTCCTTGGAAGTGTTCCATACCCTTAAAAATAACTCCTTCTAATTCGTTAATTGAACCACTAGTCTTCCTTTTAGATTGAATAATAGCAGATTTATAGGCGTATTTTTGTATTTTAAAAATGTCTTTTGAATTGTATAGATTGGTAAAAGATTCGTTTAATGTAATTATTGGACTTGTTTCATTATTATTACTTTGAAACATAGATTCTATTTGAATATGATTTCCAAAACTTAATAATTTATCTTTAATTCTATTTTGAAACCCCGTTGCTATACTAATGGTGACGACCATGACAGAAACACCAAGCATAACTCCTATAATAGATATAAGGACAATTGGTCTTGAAAAGTTTTTAGAATGCTTTTTATTTTTCAGCATTCTTTTGGCTACATATAATTCAAAGTTCAATTTTTCGTAAATTGTAATTAATAATGCTTACTATATACAAACATCAACATTTTCAAGAATATTTTATATTAACTAAGTATTTATTATTATTTTTTTTCCTAAATACTTTCAATGCCATCTGCCAATCGGAGTCAATAATTGTAGGAGCTGAAAGAACCTCTCTTTATTTTCAACAATTGAAGGGCAAGCGTATTGGGTTTGTCGCCAATCAAACTTCTAAGATTAAAAATGATCATTTAGTAGACATACTTTTAAATGAAGGAGTTAACATTGTTAAAGTTTTTTCTCCAGAACATGGATTTAGAGGAAATGCAGATGCTGGTGCCAAAGTTAGAGATGAAATTGATTTACAAACTGGGTTGCCTATATATTCCTTGTATGGAAAAAGTAGAAGAAAACCTTCCAAAGAAGTCTTAAAGGATATAGACCTAATTCTTTTTGATTTGCAAGATGTAGGAGTTAGGTTTTACACCTATATAAGCAGTATGCATTATGTTATGGAGGCTTGTGCAGAAAATAGCATTCCATTAATTTTACTTGACAGACCTAATCCGAATGGTTTTTATGTAGATGGGCCAATTCTCAATCCAAAGTTTAAATCTTTTGTTGGAATGCATAAAGTTCCTGTAGTTCACGGAATGACTATTGGGGAATATGCTAAAATGATAAATGGTGAAAGCTGGCTTAAAGACTCTGTAAAGTGTTCCTTAGAAGTAATTCCATGCTTGAACTATACCCACTTAATGAAATATAATTTACCTATTCCTCCTTCGCCAAATTTACCCAATATGAGAAGTGTTTATTTATATCCTTCTCTATGTTTTTTTGAGGGAACTAATGTTAGTATTGGAAGAGGAACTGATTCTCCTTTTCAATTGTATGGAGCACCATATTTTGATTCTAAATTATTTAAATTTACTCCTAAATCTTCCTACGGCTCTAAATATCCAAAATACAAAGAGATAGAATGTTTTGGAAAAGATTTAAGGACGTTAAGTTTGGATTCTTTAAGAAATATCAGTGCATTGAATTTTGATTGGTTGGTAAAAAGTTTTAAGATGTCTAATGAGGCTTTAGATTTTTTTAATAAAAATGATTTTTTCAATCTTTTGGCCGGTACAGATAAAATTATGAATTTAATTAAAGGTGGGGCAAATGGATTTCAAATTAGGGAAACTTACCAAAAGGAGCTTGAGAAGTTTAAATTAATTAGAAAAAAATACTTGATTTACGATGACTTTGAATAGTATGGTTTAATTATTAAATAGAGTTTTTATGAAAAGTTTTAAAAATGTTGGAATAATAGGTGCTGGATCTATGGGTATTGGTATAGCTCAAATTGCTTCTAATTCAAATTGTAATGTTTTCATATTTGATCAGAACAAATCTGCATTACAACAGGCTTTAAAAAAGTTAGAAAAAGTTTTGATAAGGCTTATAGAAAAAGGGAAAATAAGCACTATTAAAAAAGATTCTATTTTATCTAATATTAAAATTGTAGAAAGCTTAGAATCCATGAAGGATTCAGATTTGATTATTGAAGCAATTGTAGAAAATAGTGCGGCAAAAAAAGAAATATTTTGCCAAATAGAGTCTATAGTAAGTAATGATTGTGTATTAGCAACCAATACTTCTTCTATTTCCATTACTAGCTTAGCATCGTGTTTGAAAAATCCAATTAGGTTCATAGGAATTCACTTTTTTAATCCAGCTCCAATAATGCCTTTAGTTGAAATTATACCAGCTTTACAAACTAATAGTAATCTAGTAAAAGAAATTCATCAACTACTTTTAAATTGGAATAAAAAACCAGTAGTTGCAAAAGATACTCCTGGTTTTATTGTTAATAGAATTGCAAGACCCTTTTACAGTGAGGCATTAAGAATATATGAAGAGCAGATTGCTGATTTTAAAACAATTGATTTTGCGATGAAGCATATTGGAGGTTTTAGAATGGGACCTTTTGAGCTGATGGATTTTATTGGAAATGATGTGAATTATGCAGTGACAGAATCTGTTTTTAAGGCATTTTATTACGACCCAAGATACAAACCATCCTTTACTCAAAAACAATATGCAGATGCAGGATGGCATGGAAGAAAATCTTCCAAAGGATATTATGATTATGGCGATAATATTGAATTGATTTTACCATCCAAGGATGAAAGGCTATTAGAGGAGATTTTTGAAAGGATTTTAGTGATGTTAATCAATGAAGCTATGGATGCTTTATATCTTGGGATTGCAAGCGAACAAGATATTGAGTTAGCTATGACTAAAGGGGTTAATTATCCAAAAGGATTGATTAAATGGGGAAAAGAAAAATCTTTTTCTTGGGTTGTAGGTAAGATGGATACTCTCTATGGACTTTATCACGAAGATAGATACAGATGTTCACCGCTATTGAGAAAAAAAGCGATTCTTTAGGAAATTCTAGTTATTTAAAATTTTAGGACAACAAGAACTTTCAATATTTGTTTCTTGTGAGATATTTTCTTTCTTTGAGTTGGAAAGTTTTTTATCATTTGTTCTCGAAAAACTATTTTCTATTGTCTCAGAATTATCAAAAAGATTAAGACTACTTGTAGTAGTGCCAATCCCGAAAATTGCTATAGTACCAAGGGATAGTAATAATTTTTTCATTTAAGATAATTTTTTCGTGAGTTCAATTTAAGTAGCTACTAATGTATTAATTTCGATACAAAAGTATAAATTTTTTGATAACTCTGTAAAATAGTGTAATTAAATCTCAGCAAGGATAGTTTCACCCCCAATAATAATATCATTTAGTGAAACTTTAATTTTACTTCCTTTAGGAACAAATACATCAATCCTAGAGCCAAATTTTATAAAACCAGCTTCCATGTTTTGATTTACTTCATCTCCTTTTGAAGAGTAGTTGCAAATTCTTCTTGCTACCGCACCAGCGATTTGTCTAAATAGCACCCTTTGATTCTCCTGTGTTTGAATTACTATTGTAGATCTCTCATTTTCAGTACTAGATTTGGGATGCCAAGCTACTAAGTATTTACCATCGTGGTTTTTACTGTAAATCACTTCACCATTAACAGGGTACCATTGTTTATGAACGTTTAATGGTGACATAAAAATACTTAGTTGGGTACAGTCCACTTTTAAAAACTCATTTTCAAAGACTTCTTCTAAGACAACAAGCTTCCCATCACTAGGAGCAATTATATGTCTGTTATTCACTTCAACGTCTCGGATTGGATTTCTAAAAAAATGTAGTATTAAGTAAAAAAATACTAACGAGACCAAAAGAATGGGAAGTTGTATAATTATAAGCTTGGAGTAATAAAAACTTAAGAAGTTTATTAAACCAATAACTATAAAAGTTATTAATATCGTTGGGTAGCCTTCTTTATGTATTTTCATTTTAATATATTTATTAATAGATATAAAACAGGAATTGATATCATTAGAGCATCCATTCTGTCTAAAAATCCTCCATGCCCTGGAATTAAGTTCCCGGAGTCCTTGACTCCTGCTTCTCTTTTGTAATGGGATTCTATTAAATCACCTGCTGTAGCTGTAAAAGGCACAATTAAAGCCAATAGTATTAAAAAATTCATAGAAAAAGAATCAAAAAAAGCATTTAAAAAATATACAGATAAAACCGTGAATGCCATTCCTCCAAAAAAACCTTCCCAAGATTTCTTAGGGGATATTTTGGGTATAATTCTATTTTTTCCAAATTTTGATCCAATTATATATGCAAAGGAATCAAAAACCCAAGTTAAAACAAATAGAATTAGAACTGGAGAGGAATCAAATTCTTTCTGTGGATAATTATGGTCAGTAAATCCAAAAAGTTGAACTATGAAAAAAGGTGTTATAACATAGATGAATGGAATTATTTTAGATTTTCCTTTTCTTAACATCCACATTTCGAAAAGACAAATTAAACCTAAAATAATAAATAATATACCAAAAGAGACTTGAGAATAACTAGTCGCTGACCATAGAACAACTACATATATAAAACCAGATAAAACTCTCTTTACAAACTCACTCATTTTGAAATAATAAAATTAAAAGTAAGAAACTTTATTACCAAAAATTAATTAGGCAGACTTTTTTGAGCTTGTTTTTTTCGTTGTAGCTACTTTTTTCGCAGTCTTTTTAGGAGTTTTTGTTGTGGTTTTAACCTTTTCTTCGATAACCTCTTTTTCAAATGGCCTTTTACCGAAAATTGTTTCTAAGTCTTCTTTAAAAATCACTTCTGATTCAAGAAGCTTATTTGCTAATTGATGAAGTTTATCTTCATGTTTTTTTAGAATTGCTTTTGCTCTTTCATACTGTGTATCTATAATCTTCTTTATCTCTTGGTCAATTATTTTAGCAGTGTCCTCAGAATATGGTTTTGTAAAGCCGTATCCTTGGTTTTGTGAATCGTAATAGGAAACATTTCCAATTTTCTCATCCAAACCATAAATTGTAACCATAGCCATTGCTTGCTTAGTTACTTTTTCTAAATCACTCAATGCTCCCGTAGAGATTTTATTAAAAATTATTGATTCTGCAGCTCTTCCTCCTAAAGCAGCACACATTTCATCTAAAATTTGTTCTGTGGTTGTCAAAGAGCGTTCTTCTGGCAAATACCAAGCTGCTCCTAAACTTCTTCCTCTTGGGACTATAGTTACCTTAACAAGTGGATTTGCATGTTCTAGCATCCAACTTACGGTAGCATGACCCGATTCGTGGTATGCAATTGTTTTCTTTTCTTGTTTAGTTATTATTTTATTCTTTTTTTCTAATCCTCCAATAATTCTGTCCACTGCATCTAAAAAATCTTGCTTTTGGACACTTGTTTTTTTCTTTCTTGCTGCTATAAGAGCAGCTTCATTACATATATTGGCAATATCTGCACCACTGAATCCAGGAGTTTGTCTGGCTAGAAAATCTTTATCTAGTTTTTTCTCCAATTTAAGTGGCTTTAAATGGACATCAAATATTTCTTTCCTTTCATTTAAATCAGGCATATCGACATAAATTTGTCTGTCAAACCTTCCAGCTCTCATTAGTGCACGATCTAAAACATCTGCTCTATTAGTTGCAGCTAAAATAATTACTCCTGAATTAGTTCCAAAACCGTCCATCTCGGTTAATAATTGGTTTAGTGTATTCTCTCTTTCATCATTAGAGCCCATTGGGTTTTTGCCTCTTGCTCTACCGATTGCATCAATCTCATCAATGAAGATTATGCATGGTGCTTTCTCTTTTGCTTGTTTGAAAAGATCTCTAACTCTAGAGGCTCCAACACCCACAAACATTTCTACAAAATCTGAACCTGAAAGGGAGAAAAAAGGAACTTTTGCTTCTCCAGCTACAGCTTTTGCAATTAGTGTTTTCCCTGTACCTGGAGGTCCTACTAAAAGTGCACCTTTAGGTATTTTTGCTCCTAAAGCGGTATATTTTTTGGGAGTTTTTAAAAAATCAACAATCTCTTTTACTTCCTCTTTTGCTTCTTCAAGACCAGCAACATTGTCGAAAGTTACGTTGGTAGATTTGCCTTGACCAAACATTTGAGCTTTTGACTTCCCAATATTAAAAATTTGTCCTCCTGCAACGCCTCCGCCACCAGAAACTCTTCTCATAATAAAAGACCAAACAGCAATCATAATTCCAAAGAATATAATCCATCCTAAAATATCTTTTCCAAAATTATCTTCCTCCACATAATCGTACATTAAGGTTTGATTTTTTCTTGCATATTCTTTTTGAGCCTCCTCTAAATAAATCGAAAAACTTTCGTTATTTGGGATGTTAAAAACATAATGCGGGCCGTTGTTTGGACCACCAAAAACACTATTTTTTGGTATATTTTTGTCTTTGTGTGGGGGTTGGTCTAATTGGTCAGGGGAAATATAAACTCTAGCTTCTTTTTTATTTATAACTTCAATTTTTCTTACCTGTTTATTTTCAACAAAAGATTTAAACTCCGAATAGTTAGTTTTCAAAATACCCGTATTTACTGGGTTAAAAAGGTTGATAGAAATCAAAATTACTGCTACAATTCCATACACCCAGTAAAAATTAAACTTTGGTAAATTCCCTTTGATCTTTTTTTTATTTTTATTGTCTGACATCTATAATTAATTATGTTAAATATTGTTTCACTGGTGCATCTCCCCAAAGATCTTCAATGTTGTAAATAGATCTAGTTTCCTTGTAAAAGATATGGGCTACTACGTTAACGTAATCCATAAGAATCCACTCGCTATTTCCTTTCCCTTCCTCTTTCCAAGGTTTTTCATTTAAGTCTTTAACACATCTTTTGTATACAGATCTATTTATTCCATCAATATGGGTTGCAGAGTCTCCATGTGCTATTATAAAGTAATCGCAAATAGAGCCATTTACTTTTCTCATATCAATGCACACTACATCCTTTGCTTTTCCATCTTTGAGACCTTCTACAATTGTTTCTTTAAGCTGCATACTTTAAATGTTATTCTATTCAGACTAGATAAATAGAATGTAAAACTAACTAATTATGGTTAATTCATTTGATTTGTTGAATTGTTTGTCGTTTATTTATTTAAATGAAAAGCCAATCGTTAGGAAATCAAATCATAAAACTTAGTTCTGTTAACTCTACTAACAATTATACTGCCAAACTAGTCAAAGAAACTAAAATCAGTTTTGGAACTGTAATAATGGCAGACTTTCAGACACATGGAAAAGGTCAAAGATCTTCTTTTTGGAAATCTGACAAAGGTTTGAACTTGTTGATTAGTATTTATTTTGATTCTTCTTTTTTGAATTCTGAAAATATTTTCTTCTTAAGTAAAGCTATTGCTTTAGCAATTAGGGAATGTCTTGAAAAAATCACTGGAATTAAAGCCTCCATTAAATGGCCCAACGATATATTGATAAACGGTAGTAAGATAGCAGGTGTTTTAATTGAGAATCAATGGAAAAATGAGAAATTATCTTCCTCAATAATAGGAATTGGTCTTAATGTTAACCAAGTTGTTTTTTCTGGGCTAGAGAATGTTATAAGTCTTAAAAATCTAACCTCTAAAGTCTATAACTTAAATTCAATTTTGAAGTCTCTTTGTTCCTCATTAGATACTCAATTTTCTAGACTTAGAAATTTTGACATTTTTGAAATAGACCGTCAATACCACAGCTTTCTTTTCAATCATAACCAATGGAGTAACTATGAAAAAAATAAAATCAATTTTAAAGGAAAATTAATTAAAGTAGATTCTTTTGGTAAAATGGTTTTAGAGCTAGAGAATGGAGATAAAAAGTCTTTTGAAATAAAGGAGATTAATCTTTTGAAATAGACTCTTCAATTTTAGAAGCCATGTGGTTAAATAGTTCGTTTAGAGGCTTTCCAATAATTGTTTTAAGAACTGAACTCACATTTGCTTTACTTTCAATTTGAGCACAACATAAATCGTTACTTTTCTCATTAACTTCAATTTTAATTTCAAAGGAAAATGGAGATTTAACTCCGCTTTTTAAAAAAACAATATTTTCTGTTACAGATTCTTTTAATATTTCTAAAGTATAGGCATTTTGTAGATTGAACTCACAATAGTTTTCTTCAGATTTCCAATTCTTAATTTTATCTTTTGGAAAAAGGTTTTTGTAATTATTCAAATCTGAAAGAAAATCCATACAGTCTGCTTGTTTACCATTAAAAGTAAACTCTTCACTTTTTATTTTAAGCATTTGGTGTCCAGGTAGAAGGAGAATTTCTCCATTTAACTAATGTTTCAAGTTCTTCATTAGAAATATAATTATTTTTTAAAGCAGTTTCAAGTAAAGCAGAGTAGTTAGACAATGTTTTAAATGAACAAGATTCTTCTGAAAAATTATTTTCAGAAACCTCAAAGCCATATGTGAAAATTGCTCCAAGTCCTGTGATTTCAACACCAAATTCTTTTAAATCTCTTACTGCCTTGATACTGCTTTTCCCTGAGGAGATTAGGTCTTCAATTACAAAAACTTTATCCTCTTGCTTTAAATCTCCCTCAATATTATTTTTCATTCCATGAGATTTTGATTCAGAACGAACATAACAAAATGGAAGCCCTAGTTCTTCTGCAACAATTGCTCCAATTGCAATGCCTCCAGTAGCAACTCCAGCTATGCAAGTTGGAGTATCAAATTCTTTAATTAAGCTAATAAATTCATTTTTAATAAATTCTCTAATCTTTGGATATGCAAGTATTTTCCTATTGTCACAATAAATTGGGGAATTCCATCCTGATGCCCATTTAAAGGGATTAGAGGGTTGTAATTTTACTGCATTGATTTGTAAAAGAAAATCAGCTACTTTAGCAGCATTATTTTTAGAACTATTCATTGTGCAAATTTATAAAGTTTTTGATAGCAAAAGTGAGATCATTTTCTCTGCAAAAAAAAGTATTACTAATTCTATAAGTATAAATCACCTTTCTGAAGTTTCTAAGTATAATAAAATTAATAAGTTTCATTTTAATTATACCACAACCAACCCACTTAAAAGTATACAAAGCTGGTATTCTGATTGTAAATTTGTAGAAGCATCTGGCGGAATTGTTATAAGTAATGGAAACTTCCTTTGGATTTACAGAAATGGGATTTGGGATCTTCCTAAAGGAAAATTAGAATATCTAGAGAATTTTGAAACAGCTGCTCTAAGAGAAGTTAGGGAAGAGTGTGGCTTAGATTCTTTACTTAAAATTGAGAAACTAATTTATATTTCTTTCCACACCTACACTGAAAATTCTAAAAAAATTATAAAAAGAACCCATTGGTACGAAATGAGTTATTCTGGTTCTGAAAATGTTTTTCCACAAGCTGAGGAAGGTATTGAAAAAGTAAAATGGCTTTCTTTGAAGGAATCTATTTTAAAGTCTAATGAGTCCTACAAGTCGATTAAGGAAGTTTGGAATTCTTTACATATTTAGTTTTTCTTACCAATCTTAAATGATTCTTTCACTCTAGTATTTTTTTCAATTGTGAAAAATGTTTTGTCAATAGTTGTACTATTATAACCTTTTGAAAGTGGGCTAGGAGGAAGTGCAGGGAATTGAGAAATATTTCCGTCTGGATCAATTAAAAGATGACTTGGAAGATGGTCTAATTGAAAATCATCAACTATTTTTTGCTTGTTTAATGGAAAACAAATAGGCCATTGATAGTTTAAATTTGATTTTGTAAAGCTCTTATATACCTCTTCATTATTCTCTAGATTAACTGAAATATAATTTACAAAACTGTAATTTTCTTTAAATTGTTTAATAATTTCCATTTCATGGAGACTTTTATAATTCCAAGTCGCAAAAAAATTAACATAAGTATATTTGCCTTTTAATTTATGAATTTCTATTTTTTCGTTGTTTTGATCTTCAACAATTAGCTCTGGGCATGGAGAACCAATATTGAATTTGGTAAGTTCTTTAATACAGTTACTTGCCAGTGTTTTGTGTTCTTGCCATTTGCTTTCAAAAGATATTTTTTTTAAAAATGATAAGATGTTTTCTGGCACATAGCTAGGTGAATTATATGCGTCAAAAAGTCCTTTAATTATTGCGAGTTCTGAAAGTTGGGAAGATGAAAAATATTTACAAGACTGGATAATTTCAATTAGTTTTTGTAATTCATTATAGTTGTTAATGGCAAACTTTATTTGATCGTTAAGTTCAATCCCTCCAATTTTAAAAACATCGCTATAAAAAAGATTAAAAAATTGCATATATGCATCGTTTTTGTAGTTTATTTTATTTCTTTTTAAATAATTCTCATAGAGGTATGCCTTGAAATAATCTCCTTTATTTTGGTGAGCTAACTGTTCTAGAATTGCAATTTCATATCTAATATAATTATGTAAATATTTTATTTTTTTAGTTTTATATCTATCACTAAGTAATATTTTAAAGTTATTAAGACTGTCTTGGAATTCATTGCTGTGCTTAGCCATTCTAATAATCTTACTAGTGTCGCCATAAAGAAAATAATCCAATTGATTATTGAAATCTAAAATCAAACTGTTGATATTATCTATTTCTAGATTTAAAAATACAATTTGAACTTCTGATTTTTGAAGAGAGGCTTCTTCAATAAGAGTGTCTTTAGGAAAATAAAGATTGTATTCGTAGTTTGAAGTATCAACATATAACATACTATGAGATCTCCCAATTGAAATTTCTGTAAGTTCATTGTCTTTGAAATCGAAATATAATTTTACATAACCACTGGAATCAATTATTTCATGTGCAATTATCTCGTTTACATTGGTTATATAATCAAACTTTTTTTTCCAAGTTATAGATTGATTTTTATAAGCTGGGGCGTAGATACTAATGCTGGTGCATAGAGCTATTTTTACACCAAAAAAGATAAAAAAAAGTGATGTTGTAAGCCTATTCATGGCTAAGAGATTTTTACTTCTTTTGGAACAAAATCCTTAATGTTCCCATTGTTTTTTATGATTTCTCTGACAATTGAGGAAGAAATCATTCCATATTGCTTATCTGATAGTAAAAAAATAGTTTCAATTTCTTTATTCAACACTGAATTTGTTTCAGCTATTTGTTTTTCGTATTCATAGTCTAAAGAAGATCTAAGCCCTCTAAAAATAAATTCTGCATTTTCTTTTTCTGCAAAATTAATTGTTAGTCCACTGTATTTTTTGACTAAAATATTATCGAAATTCTCAAAAGTGTTTTTTACCCATTCTTCTCTTTTTTCTGCGGAATAGAAGCTTTTTTTGGAGGAGTTATCTCCAATTCCTACTATCAAAACATCTACGAGTTTAGAGGCTTTCACAATAATGTGTCTGTGTCCTGATGTTATTGGATCAAATGATCCTGGAAATATTCCAATTTTATTTTTCACTTGTTATTTTAAAAAAAGAAAAGTTTACATTGCTATACGTTCTTTTTTCGATAAAGTTAGTAGATTCTTGAAAATTAACGTCTCTGCCGTGTTCCAAAATAAGAAAGCCATTTTTTTTAAGAATTCCACTATTTAAAATAAGTTCTGGAATTTCTTGAATATTTTCTAGGTTATATGGTGGGTCTGCAAATATTATATCCAAGCTTTTCTTCCTACTTTTTAAAACATATTTTAATGCGTCTGCCCTGTAGGTGGTGATATTCATAGCATGTTTAGTCGCTATTGAGCGAATGAATTTTATTGAATTTATTTGTCTGTCAACACAAATGACTGATTTAGCGCCTCTCGAAATAAATTCATAGGCAATACTTCCAGTTCCTGAAAATAGGTCTAATACTTCAGAATCTGTTAAAATATCTTTGTTTTCCAAGATGTTGAATAGGGCCTCTTTTGCAGAACTTGTTGTGGGTCTAGCTTTTATACTTTTGTTAAATGGAATATGAATAGATTTAAATTTTCCTGAAATAATTCTCAAATCATAAATTTTTAAAGTTGGATTGTTGGTCGTATTGTATTTCTACATTTGGAAAAATATCTTTTATTTTGGAAAACAAAGTCTTGTCTTCAATTCCGGAATGTTCAATAGTAAATGGTTCGTTTATGAATTTTGATTCTTTAATAACACTTAGCAGGAAGTAAAGTGAATCTTCACTATTTTCAATATTAAATCTATTGACCAAGATTAGTTTTTTATTGTTAAAGGATGCTATGTAAATACATTTTTCACCAAGAAAATACTTCAATTTAAAATCAAAATTTGAGGACCATATTATTGATTCACAAAAATGTTTCAAGTTTGCTGTTGGAAATTTATTTTTGATTGCGTTTAGAATTTCTTTATCAATACCCCAAAAGATCATAGTTTGATACTTGGATATTTTATCTTCTAAATAGTTTAGATCTATTTCTTGATTTGAAATAAATCTTTTTTTCTCATCTAAAGGAATGTGGCTAGCTAATTCATTTGGAATTAAAGTAAAGTATGGACTGTCTATATAAAGGGTTTCAATTTTTGAACTTGCTTTAATTTCAGACTCTTTGGTTAGTTTCCAAAATCCAGATTCAGAAAGTCTAAAAAAATTGTTTTCAAATATATATGTGTCTGAAGGAGAGTATTTCAAAATGTGGGGTTATTTCCAATTCCCACTAGTTTTCACCTCTGTCAAAGAGCCGGTTGTTAAAGTGTCTCTTTCGTTAAGTGGGTCGTATGGAGATGGATCAAATGCGGTAAATACTGGTGTTCCTACTTTGGACAGTAAGTAAAAGTAATCTTCAGAATCTTCGTTTAGATTTGTAAATTTTATTTTGTCTCCTTTGAAAATTTCGAACGAAATACTAGTAGAGTCCATAGATCTGTTTTTAACCATCGATTTGAAATTTGAAATTTTAAGACTTGAACTAGAGAATTCGTCTTCTTTGGATATAAAGTCTTTACCAACGTAAAAAGGATCAAAAAGCTCAGGATTATAAAGTGGCGGCTGAAGATTGTAAGATAATACATCTTCAAAGTCTGTCCAATACGATCTAGATGGTCTTGAAACAATATCTTTTTGAGTTAGTTTAATTTTTAATTCTTTATTGGATCTAATAACATGGAATAAAATAGTGTCTTTTTTCTTGTTTTTTAGAACCTCTAGGAAGTCTGAGGGTCTATTATAGGTTATTGAATCTACTGAAATTATGTTATCTCCTATATTGAATTGTGGTAATTGAGGAATTGAATCTTTAACGATTAATCCTTTAATATCCTTGTTGTAATAAGCTGTGTCATTCCCACTAAAGTCAATTAAAGAGGAGGATACAAATTCATAAAGATTTTCTTTTTTATAATTAATTATTTCAAATGAAACATCGTCACTAGACTCAAGTATGCCAGCGTACATTTTAAAATATTTTTTATCGGACATAGGAATCAAGTCTAAATTTTCTACTTTAAAATCATACAATCTATTGTTTGTAGAGTCTGAATTTGAAGGGAATAATTTTTCTAAAACATTTATCCAGGATGTATCTTTTGTTAATAAACCACATATTAAAGCTTCTTTTTCATCGTAAGATTCTAATTGGATGTAGTCAAGTATCGCGTCGTATCCAAGAATTTCGGCATGTTCAGCAGTGATTTTATAGTCCGGGACAACTCCCATAGTGCTTATAGAGTAAACACTGTCTTGTGCTAAAAACCTTTTAAGTTCCTCAAAATTATCGCTATACCAACCGTATTTTTTTTTGTATTCCAACTGTACTATTTCAATATCTCTTAAGCCTTGCTTGATATTGGCATCAATTTCTTTTTTTAGCTCAATTTGAGCTATGGTAGTGGAGATAGAATTATAGGTAGAATAGCCTAGAAATAAGCAGCTTAAGAGTAGTGCAAATAAAATTTTTAAATGAGTATTCTTGCCAATGATTTCTTTAATGTAGAGAACTGTGACAACTCCCATTAAAAGCACAACAATAGCGCCCATTAAGAATGTTCCAGATTGGTTAATACTTCCAGTGCCACTAAATAGGGCAGTATTCAATAATAAAAGCCCAAGTAAAATTACTATGGCAGGAAATATGTATTTTTTTATGAGAAGGCTCCGTTCTTCCATTAGAATTAATTTGATTACAAATCTAATGTTTTTTTCAAATTTCGCTTCTTATAATGTTAACAAATTATAGTCAATTAATTATTGTAAATATTTAAGAATTTAATTTCTTATTTAACTAAAATAATAATTTTTAATTTTAATTTTTAAATAAAAAACAAAATTTAATTTCTTTCAAATTGTTTTAATGTCTTAAATATTTTAATTTGTATATTTGATTCATCAATTAAATCGATGGATAAATCTATTTTAGGTAAAGCTTATAATTTAATATCTCTTTCTCGTTCCATGAGTGCGCTTTTTGAACGAGAAAAATCCATTACTTCAAAATATGTCCATGCTACCTCTAAAGGTCATGAGCTCATTCAAATTGCTACTGGTATCCAATTAAAAAAAGATGATTTTTTATATCCATATTATAGAGATGATTCTATGCTTTTATCTATTGGATTAGATCCATATGATTTGATGCTTCAGCTACTGGCTAAATCAAAAGATCCTTTTTCAGGTGGTAAAACTTATTATTCCCATCCTAGTTTAAATAATTCAGAACTTCCAAAAATACCCCACCAATCTTCTGCAACAGGAATGCAGGCAATACCTGCAACTGGTGCTGCAATGGGATTAAAATATAAAGAGGAAGTCGGTCTGTCAAAACACAATGAGAATGCTCCTATTGTAGTTTGTTCTCTTGGAGATGCATCTTGCACAGAGGGAGAAGTATCAGAGGCATTTCAAATGGCGGTTTTAAAAAAACTACCTATAATATATCTTGTTCAGGATAATGAATGGGATATTTCTGCAAAAGCAGAAGAAACAAGAGCTCAGGATATTTCCTATTTCGCTAAAGGCTTTAAAGGCCTTAAAGTATTTACTGTAGATGGAACTAATTTTCATGAATCCTACATTGCTCTTCAAGAAGCTTTTAAGATAACTAGAAATAGAAAAGGACCGGTATTAATTCATGCAAAAGTTCCACTTCTAAACCATCATACTTCCGGAGTAAGAATGGAATGGTATAGAGACGATTTAGATGCTCATTTGTTAAGAGATCCTTTGCCAATTTTAAAAGAATTATTAATAGAAAATGGTTTTAAAGAAACTGAGCTTGACGACATCTCTACAAAATCTGAAAAGATAGTTTTAGAACAGTACAAAAAAGCTTTAGAAGAAAAAGATCCCGAGCCAGACGAACTTTTTAAAAATATTTTTGCCCCAACAAAAGTTAAAGAAGAGAAGGGGGAGAGGTCTCCCAAAAATAAGGAGGCAACAGTTATGGTAGATTCTGCATTATTTGCCATTAGAGAATTGATGGATGCAGATAAAAGATGTTTGCTCTACGGACAAGATGTTGGTGGGAGATTAGGTGGAGTTTTTAGAGAAGCGGCTACCTTAGCCCAACAATTTGGCAACCACAGAGTATTTAATACTCCTATTCAAGAAGCTTTTATTGTGGGTAGCACTGCAGGAATGTCTGCTGTTGGCTTAAAGCCAATCGTTGAAGTTCAATTCGCAGATTATATTTGGCCTGGTTTAAACCAATTATTTACAGAAATAAGTAGATCTTATTATTTGTCAAACGGGAAATGGCCTGTTAGCATGATTCTTAGAGTACCTATTGGTGCTTATGGCTCAGGAGGCCCTTATCACTCGTCAAGTATTGAATCTGTAGTTACTAATATAATTGGAATAAAGGTGCTTTACCCTTCAAATGGTGCAGATTTGAAAGGACTAATGAAAGCTGCCTACTTAGATCCAAATCCTATTTTAATTCTAGAACATAAGGGACTATATTGGTCTAAAATTCCTGGGACAGAAAATGCAAAAACAATTGAACCAGACGAAAATTATATTCTACCAATTGGTAAAGCATGTAAAGTCATAGAAGCTGAAGAAAAGCATGAAAAATCTGGAGAATCTTTGGTAATTATAACCTATGGTCGTGGAGTATATTGGTCCTTGCAAGCATCAAAATCTTTTGCTGGAAAAATAGAGATATTAGACTTAAGAACCTTGTCCCCCATAGATGAAGACCAAATTTTAAAATCTGTGAAAAAACATGGAAAATCTCTCATAGTTACTGAAGAACCATCCTCTGCTAGTTTTTCACTTGGTATTGCAGGGTTTATTCAAGAAAATTGCTTTGAATTTTTAGATGCTCCAGTGAAAATTATCGGTTCAGAAAATACTCCAGCTATTCCTTTGAATGAAAACTTAGAATTTACTTATTTGCCAAATGCTTCTAAAGTTCAAAAAGCTATATCCACTCTTTTAGAGTACTGATAGCCATCATTTAAATTTTATGTAATAGATTTGTTTAATATTTTTATAACTATGGAATACTTAAATAAAGATTTTTTTGGAAATTCAATTCAACACTGGATTATTGCCTTTCTAGTATTAATTGGTTCTTTTCTTTTAGTAAAAATATTGTACAGGATTTTCTCATCAGTTTTTAAAAACCTAACTAGTAAAACCAAGACTAATTTAGACGATATTTTAGTCAAAAATTTACAAAAGCCACTTACAAATTTAGTAGTTATTGGTGCTTATTATTTTTCGGTAAGCTATTTACATTTTGATAAAAATATTGAGACAATTTTAGTGAATATTGCTTATTTACTCTTTACAATCACATTAACTTCAATTGTCTCTAAAATAATTGATGCTCTTATTTCAGAAGTTATTTTGCCTATTTCTAAAAAATCTGAAACTAGTTTTGACAGCCATTTAATCCCAGTTATTCAGAAAGCTGTAAGAGCTATTATTTGGTCTCTAGGAATAGTAATAGGATTGGATAATATTGGTTTTGATATTACAGCCATGATTGCCGGACTTGGAATTGGTGGATTAGCACTAGCTCTAGCAGCCCAGGATTCGGTTAAAAATATATTCGCAGGTATAATGATTTTTTTAGATAAACCGTTTAAAATTAACGATAGAATAAAAATAGATGGGCATGATGGAACAGTGGAAGAAGTTGGTCTTAGAAGTACTAGAATAAGAACATTAGAGGGAAGAATTGTAACAATTCCAAACTGTACATTTACAGATAATAGTGTGATCAATGTCACCTCACAACCAGCATTAAAAGTTAAAATTAACTTAGGACTTACCTACGACACAAATGAAGAGCAGATGCAAAAAGCAATAGACATATTACAAGATATTGTAAAAGGGCAAGATGCTATTACCAATGACTATGCTGCAGGTTTCAATGGGTTTGGCGATTTTTCATTAAACATTCTATTCATGTATTATGTTAGGCCAGAATCTCATTGGCTCAATACACAAACACTCGTCAATAAAGAAGTTTTAAGAAGATTTAATGAAGAAGGGTTGGAGTTTGCTTTCCCAACCCAAACTATTTTTAAAAAAGAGATTAATTAATACTAATTAATTCTACTTCAAAAATTAATGTACTGTAAGGGCCTATTTGTGGGCCAGCTCCTCTTTCTCCATAAGCCAAATCGTAAGGAACATAAAGTTTCCACTTTGATCCTACAGCCATAAGCAGTAATGCTTCTGTCCAACCTTTAATTACTCCTCCCACAGGAAAGCTAGCAGGCTCCCCTCTGTCAACAGAACTATCAAAAACAGTTCCATCTATTAATGTGCCATGGTAGTGAGTGGTTACATTATCCTCAATGGTAGGTTTTGGTCCTGTTCCATCATTGATTACTTCATATTGAAGTCCACTAGCAAGAGTTGTCACTCCTTCTCTTTTTCCATTTTCACGTAAGAAATTTATACCTTCTTCTATAACTGATTCGCTTTGTTTTTGCTGTTTTTTCGAAAAGTAACTTTGGATAATGGCTTGGGCTTGATTATCACTTATTTTAGCTTCTACATCTTTTTCTAAGACGTCTTTTATACCAGCTTCAAAATTATCTAGGTTAATGTCTTCAAATTGTGTTTTAATATTTTCACCAATATTAACCCCCAAACTATAGCTTACTGAGTCCAGCTCAGTAATTAAATTTGCAGTTTTATTAGTTTTCTCCGTCTTACATGCTATAAACAGAATTAGAGAGGATAGGAATATTATATTTTTCATTTTAATTTATACTTATTAGTTCAACTTCAAAAATTAGGGTAGTAAATGGACCAATTTGTGGACCAGCTCCTCTTTCACCATATGCTAAATCATAAGGAACAAACAGTCTCCATTTGGATCCAACATTCATTAATTGTAGTGCTTCTGTCCATCCTTTGATTACACCACTTACTGGAAAACTTGCTGGTTCTCCTCTTTCTACAGAACTATCAAAAACTGTTCCGTCAATTAATGTTCCATGGTAGTGTGTAGTAACTTGGTCATTTAATGTTGGCTTAGCACCTTCCCCTGTTTTAATTACTTCATATTGCAATCCACTTTCTAAAGTAACTACATTTTCCTTCTTGCTGTTTTCAGCTAAAAACTTTCTACCCTCTTCAACCACAGATTCACTTGCTTTGGCTTGTTGTTTCGTAAAATATTCTTGAATTGTTTTTTGCGCATCGGCTCCCGAAATACTAGGTTCTTTGCTGTCGTCTAAAACATCTTTTATTGCAGCTTCAAAATTCTTAAGGTCAATATCTGGAAACTGTGTTTTTATGTTTTCTCCAATATTTACCCCTAGGCTGTAACTTACAGAGTCTATTTCGTTATTTATTTTCTGTGCGGACATTTTTATATTTATTGTTAGGTTGGCTATAATTAATAATGTAAGAAATTTAAATTTTTTCATGATGTGAATAATAATAAAGTAGTTTATTTTAAATTAATTACTAACCACTTTTCTTTTGTGGTGTTTGAATTTTTTTAGGAATTTGTTTTCTAATTGCAGTATTGCTCTTTTTTGAAATTTGTTTTTTAGGTTTTTTTTCGGATTTATCCACCTTTATAATTTCTTTTTCTGTTTTAGAATCTTCTTTTTCCGACTTTTTAAGTTTTAACTTTTTGGTTTTATGTAGAAGATTGTACCATTGGAAGAGTTTTTTGATGTCGGAATTATAGACTTGTTCTTTGTCATAATTTGGAACAAATTCTTCAAGTTTAGCTCTTAATTTTTCTGTGCTCTCAGAATGATCTATTGTAGCTTTTCCATCGTTAGATTCATATATTTTCCTGTAAATATCTGAAAGCAACACTTCTTCTTCATAAGTATATATGCTTATATCTGACAATGCACTAATTTTATTAGTATTAAATATTGGAAATCTCTTTTTATCAATGATTGATTCAACAATCACATTGTTTTTGGATTTTCCAACAGTGCTGAATAATCCAGATTTACCAGAAATTGATATGATGTCTTTTAAATCCATAATTTATTTATGGCGCAAATCTAATAATTATTCTATAACTAACTTTATTGGTTTAAAGTTTGATTGATTTTTAATTTTCAACCAATATATACCACTACTTGCGCTAATACCATCTAATACGAATTCGTCTTCATTGGAGGAGAATGATTTAATAACCTTTCCTCGAATATCAAATAGCTCTAAGTGATAAGGTCCTTTACCATTAATAATTTTTACTGTTGTGGATTTGGAAAATGGATTTGGAAATACAACAATCTCCAATTTAGAAGATGTTTCTTCCAATAGAAAAGAAGGGGTAGACTGACTTACGTAAAAACTTTTAGATGTAATAAATCCAAAATCTCCTTGACCTTGACTAATTACGTTACCGTTTAGATCATCTAAGGTCCAGCTTCCATCTGTTCCGTTCCACAACGAAGCACTTAATCCGTCTCCATATACATCGTTAAGTTCAAATGTATAACATTCATTTTCCTCTAAATAAATATCCTTTATAATTGTTGTATTTGCTTGATTTCCTCCCCCACTAGGGTTGCAATCGTAAGGACCCTCACTATACCATATTGAATCTTGACTGTCTTTTACAGTCCAAAATGTTTCCAAACAATAATCGTCTAACAGTAACTCTAGAGTTAGAGGAGCTGCAGTATTGTCATTTACAGTTAGATAAAGTGTATTGATGCTGTCACAACCAAGAGCTGTTTGCAACGTGTCTGTATAGATTCCTGATGAACTGTATTGAACCCCATTCCATGTGTAACTTTGGCAGGAGCTTACACTATCTACGTTATTGAAAATACTGTAAATAGTAAGATGTAATGTAGCAATACTATCGCAGCCTTGACTTGTTTGTAGAGTGTCTATGAAAATTCCACTTTGTGAGTAGGTATTTCCATTCCATAAATAGTTGTTACATGAAAATATACTATCTGTGGATTGCTGAGTAGTATTAATCGTGAGAACTAAAGAAGAAATGCTATCACATCCAGAAATTGTTGATAAAGAATCGTAATAGGTTCCGGATTGAGAATAAGTATTTCCATGCCATATATAAGATCCGCAGGTTGATATAATTTCTTGTGAAACAGTACTTGAATTTACTGTTAATAGTAAAGTAACTATACTATCACATCCAGAGTTAGTAACTAAAGTGTCATTGTAAGAACCAGACTGGGTGTAGTTATTTCCGTTCCATAAATAATTATCACAAACAATTACAGATTCATTGGAAGAAACGGAGGAATTAATTGTTAGATTAAGATTAAGTACACTATCACATCCATTTGTTGATTGTAGTGTGTCAATGTAATTACCAGACTGTGAATAATTGGTTCCGTTCCAATTATAAGTCCCACATGTTGTCACATTTTGATTAGTTAATGAAGTTTGGCCAATTACTAAGTTTAATGTTTTAATACTATCGCAACCTGAAGGAACTAAAATAGTATCTGAATAGTTTCCACTTTGAGTATAAATGTTTCCATTCCAAGTGTAGTTATTACAGGATATAATATTTTCCGACGATGAAATATAGTTAGAAATGGTTAAATTGAGTGTTAAAATACTATCACAACCATTGACAGTCTGTAAAGTATCTAAATAAGATCCTGACTGAGAATATGTATTACCATTCCAAGTGTAGTTATTGCACGTTGATATATTCTCTTGAGAAGATTCGTTTTGGTTGATTGTTAAACTAAGGGTTATAATACTATCACAGCCATTTGTAGTTTGCAGCGTGTTAGTGTAAGTACCTGACTGCGAATAAGTAGTTCCATTCCAATTGTAATTATTACAAGCTGTAATATTTTCTTGGGAATTTCCGTTACTGTTTATTATTAGATTTAAAGTGACAATACTATCACAACCAATAGATGTTTGTAAAGTATCAATATAATTACCAGAAATGGAATAAGTAGTACCATTCCAACTGTAGTTATCACAAGCGGTGATATTTTCTTGTGTATTTACTGTTGAACCCACTGCTATAAATGCAGTTTTGGTTTCTGTATCTGTAATTGTTCCATCACTTATTGTTAAGGAAACATTATATGTTCCAGCACTAGAATAAGTATGGGTTGGGTTTTGTAATGTGGAGGAGTTGCCATCCCCAAAATCCCAAGTCCAAGAAGTTGGAGAGCCAGTAGAAATGTCGCTGAAAGTAATGGAACTTCCCAAACAGATATTAACATTATTAGCAGTGAAATCAGCACTTAACGTAGCAGCAGATTGATTAATAATCAATTGATAATCTTCCGCTTGTGCGTAAAATGGATTATAACAG